>DRTT01000101.1 GCA_011372105.1 Candidatus Aerophobota bacterium | reverse complement strand
TTTGTGCAGTTGTTTAGCCATATCCTATCCTCCTTTTTGCATAATCTTTAGGGAGGATAAGATAAAACAATGCTATTTAGTTGACAAATGCAAATAAGTCCACTTTTAAAGTTTAAATCATCATAAAATCAGTGCACTTTTAAAATTTAATTGACGCCAGAAATTTCAAACTTGACATTTTTTTATTTTGTGTTATCTTTTTCAAAAAAGTAACATAAAGAGGAGAATTTTTTTATGCATATTTCAGATGGTGTTTTATCGGCTCCTGTTTGTGCTGGAGGTTATGCTGCCGCTTGTGGTATTATAGCAGCTACCATCAGGAAGATAAAAGTGGATGAAATGCCTAAGGTGGCAGTCATAACTTCTGCCTTTTTTGTTGCTTCTCTAATCCATGTTCCCCTTGGTCCCACCAGTGTGCATCTTATTCTGAACGGCCTGGTAGGGGTCATACTCGGACCAGCGGCTTTTGTTTCTATCTTTGTGGGTTTAATTTTACAGGCTTTTCTATTTCAGCATGGTGGAATCACCACCCTTGGAGTTAATGCCATTATGATGGGAACCCCCGCTCTTTTGGCTTATGAACTGTTCAAATTAAGAAATAAATTTAACTTTAAAGCTAATAGCTTCATCTTTGGGTTTTTAGCTGGTATCTTAGGTGTTTTCTTCGGGACAGTTATTCTGGCACTTGCTCTTATAACCACCGGGAGTGAGTTTGTGGGGGTGGCAAAATATGCAGTCTTGGTGCATATACCGGTGATGATTATTGAGGGAATCGTAACCGGTTTTATTGTTTCATTTTTGATGAAGGTTAAACCGGAGATTCTGAGAGAAAGCATTAGGTGAATATCAGGGTAATATACCAATGAGGAGGATTAGATGAAAAAAATAAGTATAATGGTGGCGGTTGTGGTGTGGCTTATTTGCTTGCCAGGGGCAAAAGCGAGTGCTCACTTTGGCATGATAATACCCTCTGATGATATAATCAGCCAGGAAGATAGTAAAACCATAACCTTAGAAGTAAAGTTTTGTCATCCGATGGAAGGTCATTACATGGAAATGGAAAAGCCAGAGAAATTTGGGGTAAGAGTTGGCGGAAGGAATGTAGATTTGCTTAAAACTCTTAAAGCAAAAAAAGGAAGAGGTCCCGGTCAGACAAAAAGTTTTACCTACTGGCAGGCAACGTATAAAATAAAAAGACCCGGTGACTACATCTTTTATGTTGAACCCAAGCCTTATTGGGAACCGGCAGAAGACTGCTACATAATTCACTATACCAAAGTGTGTGTAAATGCTCTGGGTCTGGAGCAGGGCTGGGATGATGAAGTGGGTTTGGAGACCGAGATTGTGCCCCTAACAAGACCATACGGGTTGTGGACAGGCAATCTGTTTACGGGGATTGTAAAGGCTAAAGGAAAACCTGTGCCTTATGCGGAAATAGAGGTGGAGTATTATAATAAAGATGGCAGGATAAAGCCTCCAGCCGATCCCTATATTACCCAGGTAATCAAAGCTGATAAGAATGGTGTATTCTCTTATGCTATGCCTAAGGCTGGATGGTGGGGATTTGCTGCCTTAAATGAAGCTTCATGGACAATGAAGGGGCCTGATGGAAAAGATAAACCCATTGAAATTGGCGCTGTCTTCTGGGTACGGACAAGAGATATGGAATAGCAGGTCAAAGGGGGAATTATAATGAAAGGTAGGGTAGAGAGGAAAGCTTTTAATTACTATAAGTTCTTAGTAAGTTTTGTTTTTTCAGGTTTGTTTTTGTTAACGATAACTTCCTTTGTCTTTGCTCATAAGGTAAATATTTTTGCCTATGTGGAAGGTGATACGGTATACACTGAAAGCTATTTCTCTGATGGAAAAAAAGTAGATGGTGGAAAAGTTGAGGTATACGATAGTCAGGGCAATAAGTTACTGGAGGGAGAGACTGACAAAGATGGTCAGTTTAATTTTAAGCTTCCCAAGAAAGATGATTTGAAGATAGTCCTTATTGCTACCATGGGTCACAGAGCTTCCTACACTCTCTCAAAAGATGAGTTACCGGATATTGCAATGATGCCCGGGTTGAAAAAATCAGGGTTTGAAGAGGAATCTAAGGTCAAAGGAAGCACACAGGTGGATTTGGACCAAGTTAAGGAAGTTATAGATAGCTGTCTTGATGAGAAATTGAAACCTGTAATGAGAGAACTTGCCAAAATGCAGCAAAAAAAGATATCTTTTACAGAGGTTATAGGTGGGATTGGCTACATCTTTGGTATTACAGGAATCATCTTTTATTTTGTCGGTAAAAAGAGAGGTTGAAAGAAAAATGCATCTGCCAGAAATTGATAAATTTGCTCATCTCAATTCACCCATGCACTCCTGGGACCCACGAGTAAAAATAATTTCCATTTCTATTTTAATTTTCTCCATTTGTCTTGTTCGTAGTTTCCAGGCAGCTTTTCTCGGAGTTTGTTTGGCAATTGCCTTGGTTTTTCTGTCCAGGATTCCTTTTTCTTTTGTATTCCTTCATTTAAGATGGGTTCTCTTATTTACCCTTGCACTCTCTGTTACACTCTGTCTGACTGTTCCCGGTAACCTTTTATTACGATTGTCATTTTTAAGTATCTCCCGGGAGGGGGTGAGTCTCAGTCTTCTGATAAGTCTGAGAGCAATTGGTGCTGCCTTGCTTATATTTCCCATGCTGGGGACAACCAGGTTTAATTTGAGTCTCAAGGCTCTTCAAAAAATAAAGATTCCGGACAAACTCATTCAGCTTCTTATGTTCACCTATCGATATATTTTTCTCTTCCTGGATGAGGAAAGGAGAATAACTATGGCTGCTAACTCCCGGGGATGGATGAAAAAAACAAATTTTTCTACTCTCAAAACTGTTGGAAGTATAGCAGGAATGTTGCTGATCCGCAGTTTTGAAAGAACAGAGCGCATAAGAGATGCCATGTTTTCTCGAGGATATGACGGCAGGTTAAAGATCCTGGATGAATTTGCTCTCTGCCCCAAGGATTTTATTAAAGCATCTGTAGTTATAGCTTTTGCTTTAATGTTAAATTTTCCCTGGTGGGTGTGAAATGGCAGAGATTATAAAAATAAGAAATCTGGAATATGTTTATCCTGACGGAACAAGAGCTCTTAAAGGTGTAAATCTGGATATTTCTAAGGGTGAGTCTGTTGGCTTGATAGGGCCTAATGGTGCTGGTAAATCCACTCTTCTCCTTCATTTAAACGGGATTCTTAAGGGTACGAAAGGATCAGTTGAAGTTTTGGGAATGAGAGTGGAAGATAAAAATCTGGCGAAAATAAGGCGGAAGGTGGCTATAGTTTTTCAAGAACCAGATGACCAATTATTTATGCCGACTGTCTTTGATGATGTTGCTTTTGGTCCAGTGAATTCAGGTTACTCTAAGGAAAAAGTAAAGGAAAAGGTAAAAAAAGCCTTGAGGCAGGTCAGGATGGAAGGTTATGAAGATAGGTGTTCTCATCATTTGAGTCTCGGGGAAAAGAAAAAAATCTCCATAGCCACTGTTTTGTCAATGGATCCTGAAATTTTAATCTTGGATGAACCCACTATAAGTTTGGATCCTGGAGCAAGAAGAGAGTTAATCAAGCTTCTTAAAGATTTGAATATAACCAAGATAATTGCTGGCCATGACCTGGAATTAATTGTTGAAATTTGCTCGAGGGTAGTTCTTTTAGATGAGGGTGAAATAGTAACCAATGGAGATCCAAGGGAAGTTCTCAGTAATAAGTCGCTCATGGAATTGCATGGTTTAGAGGTTCCTTTATCTTTGTGTAATCAGTGAAGATAGCGGGAGTTAGCAAGACCTGCCCCCATCATATTCATCAGTGAATCAAACAAACCAGAAAGACCAGATAGACCAAATGGACCAAAAAGACCAAAATAACCAAACAAACCAAAAGAACCAAACAAACCAAATGAACCAAAAAATGCTTGATTTCAAGACCTGACCCCTTCTGCTAATATAAAACCTGGGTGCAACTAAAACCGGGAGGAGAAAGATGAACATTTATCTATTTGCTTTTTTAGCTATGGTCTTTTGGGGCCTGGCTCCTGTATTCGGAAAGATAGGTTTAACAGAGGTTTCACCTCTAACCGGGCTTTTTGTGCGAACATTTGTTGTAGCTGTAATTTTGTTAGTTTATGGCATTTTGAGTGGTCAGATTAAGAATTTGGCTTATGTTAGCCGAAATGATATTTTTTATCTTGCAGGAGAAGCTGTATTTGCCTCTCTTTTAGGGCATCTTGCCTATTTTTTTGCTTTAAAGTCCGGTGCTGCCTCTCGAGTAGTTCCCTTTATTGCAGCTTATCCTTTAGTTACCTTTCTTGTTGGTATTTCTTTCTTAGGAGAGAAGTTAACCTTAGCAAAAGGAGCGGGGGCAGGGCTGGTAGTCCTGGGTTTGCTTTTTTTAATGAAGTAATTGTTGTATTATTATACAGGGTTAAAAAAATTAGAGCAGGAGGTGAAGGGTATGGCATTTAAAACAGTTTTTATAGCTCACACGCCTGACGCAGAGCCAGAGAAACACAGGTGCGTGATTGAGACCTCCAAGTATAAACTCTTTGTAGTGCTGGTCAGAGATCAGGGTCAAGCAGTTAAGGTGTGCAGAGAACTTGTCAAAGAAGAAGAGATTCACTCAATCCTCCTCTGTCCAGGATTTACACATAAAGATGTTGCAGAGATAAAAGAAGCGGTTGGAGAGAACGTGGGTGTCTTCGTAGCCAGAGGTGATGGTCCAAGCACGAGAATCTCAAGAGCGGTAATGATGAGAGAAGGATGGTTTCCAGAAGAAAGAAAAGGGTAAAATTCCTCTGGTTTATCTGTGTCAGTAGAGCATATCCTGAAGAAAGAGGATTTGGGAAGGATAACGGGAAAGAAAAAAGTATTTTTATGCGGATAACAATATTGGAGCGCATTTTACTTTTAGCAGGTGTAATAGCGACGCAGTGTTTGCTTTCCTTTTTTGCCGAAAGGGGTTTTGGTGCTGAAATGCAAACACAAATGGATAAATATACAGGCTGGGAGAATTTCCCATGCTCTTTTTTTGTCACCGGTGGCTATAT
>DRTT01000180.1 GCA_011372105.1 Candidatus Aerophobota bacterium | reverse complement strand
TAAGGAACAAGAACATCCACTCTTTCTTCCATTTCCTCTGCAGCTTTTTCAGTAAAGGTTAAAGCAAGAATTTCCTCTGGCCTTGCTCTTTTGGTAGCAATAAGGTAGGCAATACGACGGGTTATTACCTGGGTTTTTCCTGTTCCTGCTCCTGCTACTATAAGGAGAGGACCATCCCCATAGGTTACTGCCTCTTTCTGTTCCTCGTTTAGACCTTCAAGTATTTTTTTCCCGTAAGGGGAAATGGACATTTTGCTTTAACCCGAAGAATATTTTCAAAAAATAATACCAAATTATCCTCAAAAAGCAAGGAAAAAGTCCAGGCACAAGGACCAATCTTGACCCCGCTTATCAATTTCTGGCTCTTTTGACAAAAAAATAAAATAATATATTATGTTACTGGTGTCTTTGTCAATCAGAGTGGCTAACAATTAGTCTAAGACCTGCCTACACTGTAGCTTGTCTTAATAAAAGTGGCTTACCCAGAGAGTAAAAAATTCTTTTAAGTTATACGGGTTGATCGTAACACAATGCACTTAAACAGCATTTATAAAGAAAAAAGTAAAATGTAGGCTTACATCAAATTAACCAGCCTAATAAAGGACATCGAGGGTAAACTCTATGACTTATAAAAATTATGTAAAGTTACTTGTCCCCAGTTCTATAGTGGGGATTTTTGTAAATGTTGTTATTGAGCAAAACCTGTACGAAATGGTTGGGAAACACATACTTTTAAACCTTGCAATTCGCAGACTGTGCTACAGATTTTTCTTTCAAAGAATCATTTGGTATGTTGTGGTATTTAAAATCTCCGTTCGTCTTGTTCAGCTAATTCTGCTTCTTATCTCCGGGACCAGCAAGATTACTATTGTTGGCAAAGAGAATTTGAAAGCAAGCAAAAAAGAGAACATTATTTTTGCTTTCTGGCACGGCAATTATACATTATTGCTTGCTTCTCTTCGAATGAGTAATACGGCAGTATTAGTTCATCGGTCTTTCAGGGGAAACTATATAGCTCAATTATTTTCCACTTTCAACTATCATATAGTACGAACGTCCAAAAGTGGAAAATCAATTTTAAAACTTATTAAGATGGTTAAACAGGGTTGTTCGGTATTTATTGCCGTTGATGGTCCTCAAGGACCTGCTTATAAAACTAAGCCCGGGATAATTTATATTGCTCAAAAAACAGGGGCTAAAATTGTACCCTTAGGACTGGAGGGTCGCAAAGGATTTGTATTGAAGAACCGATGGGACAATCATTTTATTCCTCTTCCTTTTAATAATATTACCGTATCTTTTGGCAAATCAGTAAGCGTAAGGCCCGGTGATTCTCTTGAAGCAAAAGAGGAGGAAGTAACAAGAGCTTTACTCGAATTAACAGGTAACCACAAGGGGGTCAGGTCTTGAAATCAAACATTTTCTTTAAATCCTGCTGTTTAAGAAGGATAGAGGAAAGATGACTTACAGAAGAGAAGACGATAAATTATTTCTCCTTTGGAAATTTCCACAAAAGAATAAACCATGTCAGAAGCACATCATCGAATTCCAGTAGTTGGGATACCCAGGGCTCTTTACTTTTTTTATTATGGAAAAGCATGGGAAAAGTTTTTTCAAAAAGTGGGTTTCTGTACACTAATCTCCCCACCTACCAACAAGAAAATACTTGAGAAAGGCATAAATCTTAGTGTGGAAGAACTCTGTATTCCTCTTAAGGTTTTTTACGGACACTGTGAATTTCTAAAAACAAGATGCGACTTTGTCTTTGTTCCTCGCTATATAAGCGTTACTAAAAATACCTTCACCTGTCCAAAACTTCTTGTTCTTCCTGATACAGTAAAATTTGTAGTACCTGATTTACACGTTTTAAGCCTTTCTTTTAAAAAATCAGAGGTCCCGGGGATGGGCCAGTTCTTTCTTATGGGATGCAGAATAATGAGAAAAACCTATTTTTCAAATCCAGGAATAAAATTTCTTAATCTGACAAAAATGCGCCAACTTTTTAAAAAAACTCTGTGGGAAGAAAGAGAAAAATCTGAAATAAAACCCCTTTCTTTTTTCACAAACTCTCATTCCACATCTTCAATTCCAATTATGGTAATTGGTCATCCTTACAATCTTGAAGATTCTTTTATTAACCACAATCTTTTTAATACACTGGAAGAACTTGGACTAAAGGTTATAACTCCAAAACAGATTTCTGCAAAAATAATCCGAGAAGAACTTAAGAATTTACCCTTTATCTATTGGAGTCAGGAGAGAGAAATTGCAGCTTCTGCTTATTTTGCCTTGAAACAGTCTTTTATTAAGGGTATTATTCTTGTTTCCAGCTTTGGTTGCGGACCTGACTCTCTTATCGCTGAGCAGATAGTTCAGGATGCAAAACAATACAAAAAACCTGTAATGCAGCTATTCCTTGATGAAAATACAAGTCAGGTAAACATCCAAACAAGGATTGAGGCTTTTGCTGATATGATAAGGGCAAGAAAATGAAAAACATAAAACCGCTAATTACCTCTCCTCACATGGGTAATACCTACATTGCTGTAAAAGCTTTCCTTGAAACTGTTGGCTGTCTTTATGTCCCCTGCCCTCCTACCTCCAGAAGAACAATAGAGCTGGGAGCAAGATATAGTCCTGAGTTTGCTTGCTTTCCTTTTAAAGTAACCCTGGGGAATATGATTGAGGCTCTTGAAAAAGGTGCAAATGTAATTTTAATGGCAGCAGGCAGAAAAGGCCTTTGCCGGCTTGCCTATTATCATATAGTGCAAGAAAAGATTCTGAAAAATCTTGGTTTTGAATTTGAGATGGTGGGGTTGGGAAATAACCTGAGAGATGTTCTTTTCAGGAAAATTGAACTGTGGTCAGGTAAACGCTCAACCTTACCAGGATTAATCAAAGCCACTGCAATCACCTTCAGAAAACTAAAACTTATAAGAAAAATCGAAAATCTGACAAGGAACCTCAGACCTTATCAAGTTGAAAGAGGAGAGGTTGAGAAAATTTCCAGAAAAGCCTTAGCTTTAACTGAAGAGGCAAAAACTTTTTCACAGCTTAAAACTGTGGAAAGAGAAATAAAAAGACTTTTTACATCTATCCCCATAATGAAAAAAAGAGAGGTTCTTAAAGTGGTGGTAGTAGGAGAATTTTTCTGCTGCTTGGAACCAGCAGTTTCTTTTCAGATAGAAAAAATTCTGGGAGAAATGGGCGTTCTTGTCACAAATAACATGAGCTCCTACAGGCTGGCAAAAGGATTCCTTTTTCCTGATCTACAAAAATGGTGGATTAACAGATTCATAGTAAAAAAATACCTGAGGTATTCAGGTGGCGGGGAAGAGAGAAGAACTCTGGGAGAGATTGAGATTTATGCCAGGAAAGGTTATGATGGGGTTTGCATTTTGAGCCCTTTCCTCTGCCTTCCAGAAAATACTGCCAAGACCATACTCCCTTCTTTAAGCAAAAAGTTTAAAATACCTGTTTTGAGTTTTTCTCTGGATGAGAATTTTTCAGAGGTTAACATGTTAACAAGGGTAGAGTCTTTTGTGGACATGCTGAGGAGAAAAAAGAATGTTTCTGGGAATTGACGTTGGTTCAATTACAACAAAAGCTGTGATCTTGAACCCTGATAGAGAGGTGGAAAAAAGTGTCTACCTTCAAACACAAGGGTTTCCTATCCTGGCTATTAAGTTGTGTCTTGAAGAACTGAAGGATTTTATAACACAGGGTGAAATAAAAGCTGTTGGTGTCACCGGAAGTGGCAGAAAACTGGCAAGTGTGGTGGTTGGTGCAGATGTTGTAAAGAATGAGATCACTGCTCAAGCAACAGCAGCTGTTTGTTTTAACCCCGACGTTCAAACAGTAATTGAGATAGGTGGACAGGACAGCAAAATTATAATTCTGCGCCAGGGGGTGGTGGTGGATTTTGCCATGAATACTCTCTGCGCTGCCGGAACAGGCTCCTTTCTGGATCATCAGGCAAGAAGAATGAATCTTTCTATTGAAGAATTTGGAAGGCTTGCCCTTCTTTCAAAAAATAAGGTGAGTATTTCTGGAAGGTGCACTGTTTTCGCTGAGTCAGATATGATTCAGAAATCCCAGCTTGGATACGCAAGAGAAGATATTATAAGAGGACTGTGTGAGGCTCTGGTTAGAAATTATCTCGGAAATCTTGCCAAAGGGAAAGAAATTCTACCACCTATTCTCTTTCAGGGAGGAGTAGCTGCCAATCCTGGAATAAGAAAAGCCTTCGAGGATATTCTTGAATTACCAATTCTTGTCCCTCCATATTATGCAGTAAGTGGTGCTATTGGTGCTGCTCTTGTTGCTGAAGAAAACTACGCCGGCAAGCCATCATGTTTCAAGGGAGAATCTATTTTTGAAACAGAATACACAAGCCGTGGATTTGAATGTAAGGATTGTCCCAATCAATGCGAGATAGTAGAAATTTTCCAGAATAAAAAGAAAGTGGCTTGCTGGGGAAGTAGATGCGAAAAATGGAATATGTAACAACAGAGCGAGAAGTGGGGTTCGAAACCCATTCGGCTCCCCTAATTGATGGCTCTTTCAAACTCTTTCAAAGTCTCCTTCCGATTTGTCCGCACAAAGGAGAAAGCAGGAAAAATAAAACTTTCTCTTTCTCCTATTCTTGATTGATAGACCCACCCTGAAAAGGGAAAATTTTTTGAAAATGGACTTGACTTTTTGCTTTTCTTTGCTATATATTATTATGTGATGCTAAACGGTGATAAACTCTGGCAGGCACAAAAGGAGCTAAACCTATGAGGGAAGGTTTGGGAGAAATAATGACCCTTGAGGAGACTGCAAAATATTTAAAAATAGGAAAATCTACTCTCTATAAAATGGCAAGGGAAGGAAAAATCCCGGCTGTGAAAAAGGATTACATACTATGAGCAACTGGGCAAAGGTGATAATTGGTGACAGTCGAAAAATGATAGAGGTTGAAAATGCCAGTATAGATTTGGTTGTCACATCCCCTCCTTATTGGCATATTAAAGACTATGGAGTTGAAGGGCAGATTGGTTATGGACAAAGTTTACATGAATATTTGAAAAATTTATACAGGGTATGGAAAG
>DRTT01000067.1 GCA_011372105.1 Candidatus Aerophobota bacterium | reverse complement strand
CAATGGGACCCTCATAACCCCACAGGTGGCAAAGAGGATGGCTGATGTAGGGGTTAACTATGTTGAGATAAGCCTTGATTCAACAAAACCTGAAGTTCATGACAGATTCAGAGGTGTTCCAGGGTTCTGGAAAAGAGCTGTGAAGGGAATAGAAAATGCTGTTGCGCAGGGAAAGTATGAGGTGGGGGTTGCTTCTACCATAACTCAGATGAACTTTGACGAACTTGAGGATCTCATTCAGTTTTCCAAAAATATCGGAGCTAATAAATTTTACGCTTTTAATTTTATACACACAGGGAGAGGAAAAAATATAGCTGATATGGATTTGACTCCCGAACAAAGAGAAAAGATGCTTAATATACTTTATGACCACTATGAAAAGGAAGATATAGTTTGTATGACAACTTCTCCCCAGTATGCAAGGGTCTGTATGATGAGGGGGAGCCTGGAAAAAGTTCCCACCTCTCACTATACCTATTCAAAGGGGAAAAAAGCTAAAACTTTAGCAGAATTTATTGGAGGTTGTGGGGTGGGAAGGGCGTACTGTTCTATTCAGCCTGATGGAGTTATTACTCCTTGTGTCTTTATGCCTATCCCGGTGGGAGATTTAAAAGAAAAAAGTTTCAGAGAAATATGGGAAGAGTCTCCTGTTCTCAAGGAACTTAGAACAAGAGAGGATCTTGAGGAGCACTGTGGAGTGTGTGAGTACAGGTCAGTATGTGGAGGTTGCAGAGCAAGGGCTTATGGTTATTTTGGTAATTACAAAGCTCCTGATCCCGGATGTATTAATAATAAAGATGTTTTTTTCAAACTGAAAGGTTTAAAAGAGGAGAGAATAAAATTAAAGAGTATCTGAAAGCAAGACTTATATCAGGTCTCATCTGGACAGGGGTTTTAATTCTGGGGAGTGCAGGATTTGTTGTATTTTTTGGATTTTTTGCTATTTTTCTTGGCATAAGTTTGGGGGTAGTATTTTTCCTGCTGGGGATTGGTGCTGTTATAAGCATCATAGAGAGGGTATCGGAGAAATTAAAGACCAGAAGGTGAGAAGTGAAATGTTATGTCCAGGTTTTTGCTCTTACTGTGGGGGCAGGCTCGAGGAGAGGTTGGTGGAAGGGGAAGAGAGAAAAAGGCTTGTTTGTGTGAGATGCCAGAAAATTCATTACAAAAATCCTATCCCTGTTGTGGTTGGGGTTATAACAAAGCCTGGAGAAAAAAAAGTTGGTCTTATAAAGAGAGCTATTCCTCCCCAGGAGGGAAGATGGGCTCTTCCGGGTGGGTTTGTGGAAATTGATGAAAGTCCTGAAGAGGCTCTTTTACGTGAGATAAAAGAGGAGGTAGGAATCTCTGGAAGGGTAAAGGGTCTTATAAGTGTTTGTGCAGATGAGAGTAAATTTTATAAGAAAGTCGTGGTAATTGGATATGAAGTTGGTGCGGAGGATTTGAATTTTTCCTTAGGGAGAGAGGTTAAAGAATTTAAGTTTTTCTCTCTGAAAGATCATCCTCCTCTTGCTTTTCCCTCCCACCAGAAAATTATTCAGGATTTTAAAAAGTTTTACAGAAATCCTGTACCAACTGTTGATGCTATAGTGGAGGAGGAAGATAAAATTTTACTTGTTAGAAGAAAAAATCCTCCCTATGGATGGGCTCTTCCAGGAGGGTTTGTGGATTACGGGGAGACACTTGAGGATGCTGTAAGAAGAGAGTTGAAGGAGGAGACAAATCTTGATGTTAAAGAATTGTATCAGTTTCACACTTATTCTGATCCTGGAAGAGATCCACGTTTTCACACCATCTCCACTGTCTTTGTGGTAAAAGCAGAGGGCAGATTAAAGGCAGGAGATGATGCAAGAGATGTAGGGATTTTTTCAGAGGACAATCTTCCCCCCGATATCGCTTTTGACCATGCCAGAATAATAAAGGATTACTTTCAATGCAAGAGATTAAAGGAAGGTGGAAATGAAAAAAATTGCCGTATATCCGGGAAGTTTTGATCCTGTGACAAACGGGCATATAGATATAATAAAAAGAAGCATATCCCTTTTTGAGAAACTCATAATTGCTGTAAATGCTAATCCTAATCCGGCAAAACCCTATCTTTTCAGTGCTGAGGAAAGAGTTGAAATGATTAGGGAAGCTTTGCCCTCCTCGCCAAAAATAGAGGTGGAGAGTTTCAAAGGTCTTCTTGTTCATTACGCAAGAAAAAAGGGAGCAAATTTTATTATAAGAGGTTTAAGGGCACTTTCTGATTTTGAATACGAGTTTCAAATGTATCTTATGAATAAGAAATTAAATCCTGATCTTGAGATGATTTACTTTATGACAAGCCAGCAGTATTCTCATCTTTCTTCCTCTGTAATTAAAGAGATTGCAAAACTTGGGGGTAGCACCATAAATTTTGTCCCTCCGGTGGTAGAAAAAAAGCTTCTGGAAAAATTTGGTTATTGACTTTTCTTTTTTAAAGCCTGTAAAAGGCTCTGTTTGACAGAGGGGAAAAACTGATTATAATAAACTTTCCTGAGAAATACAGGCTTCTCCGTGCAAGAGAGCACGGAGTTTTTTCTTAATCTGAGGAGGAGGAGAAAGATGCTTGAAAATTTTTTTGCACCTTCTTCTGTAGCTGTGGTGGGAGTCAGCCTTGAGAAGGAAAAACTTGGAAATCAGATTTTAAATAATATCTTAAGTGCAGGTTTTAAGGGAAAAGTTTTTCCGGTTAACAGAAAAGCAACTTCTTCCACTTATCTTAAAGGATTAAGGGTATACAGGTCAGTTGAAGAAATACCGGAAAAGGTTGACCTCTGTATTGTTGTTGTTCCCTCAAATTTTGTAATTTCTGTGGTTGAGGATTGCGGGAAAAAGGGGATAAGGTCTGTTTCAGTAATTACTGCTGGATTTAAGGAAACAGGAAAAGAAGGTGCCAGGCTGGAGAAGGAGCTTGTAGAAAAGGCAAAAGAGGCAGGTATCAGAATTTTGGGTCCCAACATTCTGGGGACAATAGACACTCACTCTGGGTTAAACGCCTCCTTTGCACCAACCTGTCCACCTTCTGGTAATATAGCTTTTATTTCTCAATCGGGAGCTCTGGGTTGTGCTATCCTTGACCAGTGTCAGAATGAAGGAGTTGGGCTTTCCAAATTTATAAGCCTTGGAAATAAAGCTGACCTTGATGAGGTTGATTTTATATCTTTCCTGAAAAATGATCCTGAGACAAAGGTTATTCTTGGTTATCTTGAGAGTATCCAGAGAGGAAAGGATTTTATAAGGGTTGCCCAGGAGGTGGTGAAGGAAAAACCTGTTATTATTATAAAATCTGGAAGGTCAAAAGCCGGTAGAAAAGCAGCCTCCTCTCATACAGGAGCACTTTCAGGAGCGGATGAAGCCTATGAGGTGGCATTTAAGGAAGCAGGGGTGTTGAGAGCAAAAACAGTGGCTGAGGCATTTGAGATGGTGAGGGGGTTTTCTTTTCAAAAACCTCCTAAGGGCAGGAGAGTATTGCTTGTTACAAATGCTGGAGGAGCAGGTATCATGGCAACAGATGCCTGTGAGGACTATTCTTTAGAGCTTGCCAGTTTAAGTGAGGATACGAGAAGAAGGTTAAAAGAGAAACTTCCTGCGGCAAGTTCTATTTCCAACCCTCTTGATATTCTCGGTGATGCTGAACCCGAAAGGTTTAAGTTTGCTCTGGAAAATGTTTTACCCGATCCAAATATTGATGCTGTGCTTCTTCTTGTAACGCCCCAAACCACAACAAGGCCAAAAGAAACAGCCCTTGTTGTCAGGGAGGTTTATAAAAATTTTGATAAGCCTCTTATAAGCTGCTTTATGGGAGGAGAGATAGTGAATCCTGCTATTCCAGTTCTCCATGAGGCAGGGATTCCCAATTACAAAGATCCTGAGTCTGCGGTGAAGGTTTTAAAAAGCATGATGGATTATGCCAGGATAAAAGATAGAAGGAGAGAGGAAGTTTTTACTTTTTCAATTGATAAAGAAAAAGCACAGAAAATCCTTGTTGAACAAAGGGAAAAAGGATATTTTAATATAGGAGGAAATAAAGCTCTTGAGGTAATGAAAGCCTACGGTATACCTGTGGTGGAAAGTTATCTTGCAAAAGATGCTCGGGAGGCTTTGGAAATAGCAAGAAAGTTTGGAGATTGCGTAGTTATGAAAATAGAGTCTCCCGCAATAATTCACAAATCCGATGTGGGTGGGGTAAGGGTTGGTGTGAGAGTTGAAGATGTTCCTCGCGTTTTTTCTGAGATAGTGGAAAATGCTAAAAAATTCCTTGGAAAAGAAGATAAAATAGAGGGTGTCAGTATTCAACCCATGGCTAAAGAGGGAAGGGAAATTCTTATCGGAGCAATAAGTGATATAAGCTTTGGTCATCTTGTAAGGTTTGGTATGGGAGGAAAATATGTGGAGCTGTTTCGTGATTTTTCCACAAAACTTGCCCCTCTTTCTCCTTCCAAAGTAGATTGTATGATAAAAGAAACTCGTATAGCTTCAAGACTTCTGCAGAGATTCAGGGATGAGCCACCATACGATATTGAACTGGTTAAAGAATCCTTACTCAGGTTATCTCAACTTCTTGGAGATATCCCCTGGATAGAAGAGATAGAGGCCAATCCTCTCGTAGTATGGGAAAAAGGTGGAGTGGTGATTGATGCAAGAATAAAAATCTCAAAGGAGGAATAAATGGGGGTCCCGAAGAAAAAAACAAGTTACTCAAGAAAGAAAAATAGACAGGCACATCAAAAACTCAAACCTCCTACGATTACATTTTGTCCCCAGTGCAATAGCCCGAAACTTCCTCATTTTGCCTGTCCTGCATGTGGCTATTACAAAGGGGAGGTAGTTGCAAAAGCAGGTAAAAAAGAAAAGTAGTAAAGTGTAAAATGAAAGTAGCCTTAGATGCTATGGGTGCTGAAAAAGGTATTGGGACGGTAATTGATGCTTCTTTTGCAGCACTGAAAGAAAATCCTGACATTCAGATAATTCTAATAGGTAAAAGCGAGGAAATTCAGAAAGAAATTAAGAAAAGAAGTATAAAGAAGATTCCTTTTTCTATATTTCCGGCACCAGAGGTTGTGAGTATGGATGATTCAGCTCTTGCTCCTCTTAAAGAAAAAAGGAATTCCTCTATCTCTGT
>DRTT01000169.1 GCA_011372105.1 Candidatus Aerophobota bacterium | reverse complement strand
TTTATAAAAAACACTTACTCCCTTTTTCCTTGAGGAAAGTATTCCTGCTCTTTTTAAAGCTGCAAGATGGCGTGAGATATTGGACTGTTCCTCTCCCAGATAGGGAAAAATCTCACAGACGCATCTTTCGCGTTTTCTTAAATATTCAACAATCTTTATCCTGGTCGGATGGGAAAGTGCCTTGAAGTATTCTGCCTGTGCCTCGTAAATTTCTTCCTTCAATTTATCACCTTTATGATTAAATGCTCATAAAATATTATAGATAAAATGAAAATAGTGTCAAGGAAGCTGTGGTGAAAATCTCATGGGGAAGGCCCCAACATAATAATTTTCTTTGTAATAAGCTTTAGGATTTCTCATACCAAAGCTTATCCTCTTTAAAAGTTTTACCATTACGTTATAACCTTCTACCTTACCATTGGAGCTTTTAGAGATGAAGTGATTAAGAATCTCATCATGCCATCTCTCAAGAGATTTTTGCCATCTTCTTAGTGCTGGCCACCTTTTGTAGCTTCTCATTTCCTCAATGATACTTTCAAGTATCTTTTCAGCTTCCTTATATATAGTGAAAAAGGTAGTAATGCCACTCAGTGCCCACCAAAAATTGAACAATTACTCAAAATCCAGGGGCTTGACAACTTATAGAGAAGAAACTATAGGACATAATCATTTTTAGCGTTATTAGAGGGTAGGTTATTATTTCAGCATCTAACATTAAAAAAGCAAACAGTTTTTATTAGTTTTTATTTTTTTATGCTTGTTGTAAAAACAAGAGTTTAGATTGAGGCATTTTCTTATGGCGGTAGTATAAACACTTGATTTTAAAAGTTTGACTCTTTAATTTCATAGTGCCTTTATAAGGTTTTTTCTGTGCATTTTAAGGGCGATGCTGAAAAATACAAAAGAGAAGAAAAGAAGCGCCAATATGTTAATAAAAGCAGGGTAGGATTTTAAGTCATAAAGGCTATATTTCATTGCATCAACAGTGTAGGTTAAAGGAGATATAAAAGCAATAACCTTTCCCCAAAAGGGAAGCTTATCAAGAGGGATAAATATCCCGCTTATAAAAATAAGAGGGAATCTTACAAGAGAGGAGAGCATCATTACCTGAGAGGGTGCCTCTGCAGCAGGAGATGCAAGGAGTACTCCGAGTGAAGAAAAACAAAGAGATGATAAAACAATGTTTCCTGCAAGAAAAAGAGGATGAAAAAATTTTGCATTGAAGAATAAGATTCCTATTGTAAGGGGAATAGAAGAGATTATCACGCCAAAGATAACCCCTGCCAGCATATCGCCAAGGAGAATAGATGAAAGAGAGACAGGAGATGCAAGGAGCCTTTCGTATGTTTTTGCATTTCTCTCCCAGGGGGTGATTAAAGGACCAACTGAGGATGAAGTGAAAAACAAAGTCATGGCAACAAGGCCAGGTACAAGGATAAATGGTACAACTTTTTTCCCCAGAGCAAAGGCCAGGAAGAAAAACACCGGGAATAAAATTCCAAATATGATGACAGGAGCTTTCAGGTAGTAAATCCGGGCATTTTTTTCTGTTATCACAAGAGAAGCTTTTAAGGTATAAAGAAATGTTCTTTTTGTGTGTAATTTACTCATGATATTTTGCCTCCACTTTTTCTGTAAGTGCTACAAAAACATCCTCAAGGCTTGGCCCAAGTGTATTGAGAGAGATAAACTTAAGATTATTTTTTTCAGCAAAATTTACAAGCTCTTTTATCAGGCTATCAGGGTCTTTTGTGTAGACACGGAACTTATCTCCCAGCTTTTTGCATTCGTTAACATAAGGGATGCTATGAAGCCATCTTATATCTTCTGGTATCCTGTCAAAGGCAACTTCCACAGATTGCATTCTTTTAAAGGTGCTCTTAAGTTTTTCAGGAGAATCAATTGCTACAATTTTCCCCTTGTTTATAATAGCAATTCTATCACAGAGAAGATTTGCCTCTTCAATGTTATGAGTTGTCAGAAAGATGGTTTTTCCCTTTAGCCTGAGTTCTTCTATTATCTTCCTTATCATTCTTGTGCTTTGCACATCAAGACCTGAGGTTGGCTCATCCAGAAAAAGAATCTTGGGCTCATGAATCAGAGACATGGCAAGAATTAATCTTTGTTTCATTCCTTTGGAGAATTTCCTTGTCTTTTCATCTTTTCTTTCCCAGAGACCGAATTTTTTCAAAAGCTCTTCAGCTTTTTCTTCTCTTTCCTTCCTTTTTACACCATAAATTTTTCCTGTAAGTATCATGTTATCCCAGGAAGAAAGATCAACGTACACGTTGCAGACTTCAGGCACAACTCCCATAATTTTTTTTACAGAAATAGGGTCCTCTTTTATATCTATTCCCAAGATTTTTGCCTCTCCTTCATCAGGCAAGATAACTCCTGTAAGCATACGAATTGTGGTTGTTTTTCCTGCACCATTTGGTCCGAGAAATCCAAAAATCTCCCCTTTTTTAACTTCAAAACTTACATTATCAACTGCTACGGTTTTCCCATAAACCTTTTTAAGATTTGATACCTGAATGACAGAACTTTCACTCATTTTGCAGTTCCTTTTTAAGAAGATCATGTTTTTCTTTTTTATTTTCTTCTCTTCCTGTAATTTCCAAAATTATATCCATAAGCTCTCTTAATTTTTTTAAATTAGCCGAGTAATGCATCCAGTAGCCTCTTTTATCTGCTTTGACAAGGCCTGCTTCTTTTAAGATCCTTAGATGCTGGGATACCGCAGGTTGCGATACACCTAAAAATTTCACTATAGCCTTTACACACAGACTTCTCTCTGTAAGGAACAGAAATATTTTTAATCTGGTTGGATCAGATAAAGCTTTGCATAATTTTATTAAGGTTTCCTTCTTTTCATCAGGCATAACTTCTCCCACAAGTTAATAAGCATATTAAGATTTACTTATATTCTATACCAAATTTATCCTTCGTCAAGTCATACTGAACTTAACAGATTAATTTAATTACTCATACATCAATGCCTGGACAGGGTCCATTTTGGAGGCTTTACTGGCAGGATAAACTCCAAAGAAAAGACCAATTGCTGTAGCAAAGCCAAAAGCAAGGAGAATAGTTTGTGGTGATATAACAATCTCTGATGGAGCAGAGGCAGGTCCCATGGGTATTATCCTTACTCCGATGGAAGTTATAAGTTTTGATCCAAAGACGCCTGTTGCAATTCCAATTGCTCCTCCTATTAAACAGAGGAGAACTGACTCCCAGAGGAATTGAAAGAGAATGTCAATTCTCCTTGCACCAACTGCCATTCGAATACCAATCTCCCTTGTTCTTTCAGTTACAGATACAAGCATAATATTCATAATTCCAATCCCTCCCACAAGAAGGGATACTGCGGCAATTCCTGCCAGCATAATGGTGAAAGTTCCTGTAATATTTTGCATGGTGGAGAGAATTTCCTCCTGAGAGAGAACTGTGTATTTTGAGTCGTCTTGAAACTTTAAGTATAAAATGGCGTCTATCTGAGCAAGTGCCTCATCCATGCTCTTTTCATCTTTTGCCTGGATGTAGAAACTATTTACATAATTTGTATTAAGGATTCTCTTTTGAGCAGTTGTGAGGGGAATAAAGGCCTGATTATCAAAATTAAGAAACATTACCTGTCCCTTAGGCTGCATAACTCCCACAACCTTAAATTTATGCTTTTGCAGGGGTTTTCCAGGAGGATTCACTATGATATCTTTTCCTAAAGGATTTTCGTTTCCAAATAAATCCTCTGCCACCTGCTTTCCAATTACAATCACTGTGCTGAAGGTATCAAGGTCTCTTTCAGTGATAAAACGCCCATTTTGTACATGGAAATTAAGAACATCTTCATAAGGAGGGGTAACACCGTATACAGTAATTTGAGTGTTTTTATCCTTGTACTTTAGTAAGAGATTCCTTCTTACAACCGGGACAACCTGTGCAACCGCCCGTGCTTTTTTGAGGATAAGTTCTCCATCTTCTGTGGTGAAAATATTTGTTCTCTCCCGAGCCACCCTTCCAGCAGCTCCTCTTATAGTTCCAGGAGCCACAGTAATAAGATTTGTTCCAAGAGACCTTATATTTTCAAGAACTCTCTTTTGAGAGCCTTGCGTTATAGCGACAATAGCAACCACTGCTGCAATTCCTATGACAATACCCAGTATAGAAAGAAGTGACCTCATCTTGTTGGCACTTAAGCCATCTAAGGCACTCCTAAAAGTCTCTCTTATATCCATCTTTTTCTAACCTCGGTTTTTTATTTAAAGCTGGCTACAAAATTTAAACCCTGGTGGGTTTCTCTTCATCTTCAATCAACCCATCTTTGATATGAATTATTCTTTTAAAATGCTCTGCCACATATCTTTCATGGGTAACCACAACTACAGTACGTCCTTCCTTATTCAGTCTCTGAAAAAGCTGTAAAATTTCCTCTCCAGTCTTGCTGTCAAGATTTCCCGTAGGCTCATCGGCAAGAATAAGTGAGGGATCTGTTACAAGAGCCCTTGCTATTGCGATTCTCTGCACCTGACCACCGGAGAGTTCATTTGGTCTGTGATAAAGCCTGTGGCCAAGTCCTACTTTCTCTAAGGCTTGTCGTGCTCTTTTTGCTCTTTCCTTTGGTTTCACTCCTGCATAGATTAGGGGAAGCTCAACATTGCGGAGAGCTGTTGCCCGTGGAAGAAGGTTAAATCGCTGAAAGACAAAACCTATCTTTTTATTCCTTATTCTGGCAAGCTCATCTGAGTTGAGTTTTCCCACCTCCTGCCCATCCAGAAAAAGTTTTCCAGAGGTTGGCCTGTCAAGGCACCCGAGGATATGCATGAGAGTTGATTTTCCAGACCCGGAAGGTCCCATGATTGCAACACCTTCCCCATCTTTTATTTTCAAGCTAATCCCCCGCAGCGCTTCTACAATCACCTTACCTACCCTGTAGTTTTTTTTGATGTTTAAGGCTTCAATCATGGTCTTTTCGTAATTTCTTATGCGGAAAATCAGCGTATTACTCTGCGCATCTGTCTGAATGTTCTTCCCGGTTGATTTGGTGATTGACCTCTCTCAGCTTCTATCTGTCTTCTTCTCATCTCAATAAGTGATTCAAGACCTGTGGCTATAATAACGTCTCCCTCTCTCAACCCTTTTTTTATCTCAACATAAGTTCCATCAGATATTCCTACTTTTACCTCACGGGGAACCTG
>DRTT01000086.1 GCA_011372105.1 Candidatus Aerophobota bacterium | reverse complement strand
CTTCTTTATGAGTCTTGCAGTTTCATTTGCTTTAATATCAGGATTTCAGTATTTTCTTCAGGGTAAAAAGGTTATATCTTCGTGAAAAAATTAATTTTGATGGTTGGCACAGGTTTGGGAGCAGGATTTTCCCCTTTTTTTCCGGGAACTGTTGGAAGTTTATGGGGAGTTCTTATCTACATTTTGTTAATTAAATTTACAGGTTATAATATCTTGTGGCAGATTATCGTGAGCCTCGTTTTCATTTTTTTAGGAATTTTTATTTCAGGAGAATGTGAAAAAATATTAAAAGACAAAGATTCTCAATCAATAGTAATTGACGAGATAACCGGCTTTCTGGTAAGCACAATAGGGATTCCTTTTTCTCCTTTTTTTCTTTTTCTGGCATTCCTGTTTTTCAGATTATTTGATATAACAAAACCATTCTCCCTGCAAAAGCTTCAAAATCTTCCTGGAGGACTGGGAGTGATTGCCGACGATGTGGCAGCAGGTCTTCTTGCAAATCTTTCCCTGCGCATATTAATATCCATGGCAGGTTTATCTTAATTGATCCTTTTAAAAGCCTACATTTGACAACCTCACCAATTTTTATAAAATGTTTTGTTCTCTTTAATCAGAAAAAAGGGGGATATTATGAAGGAGATGGTAGAGGTCAGGTGGCATGCAAGAGCTGGCCAGGGGGCAAAGACGGCTGCTTTGCTCCTTGCAGAGGCAGCCTTACATGAGGGAAAGTATATCCAGGGATTTCCAGAATACGGTCCAGAAAGAGAGGGAGCTCCTATAAAGGCTTTCACCCGGATAAGTGATAAACCTATTCTCATTCATTGTGGAGTTGCAAATCCGGATGCAGTGGTTTTGCTTGATACCACTCTCCTGGGAGCTGTAGATGTCACGGAGGGGCTTTTGGAGGATGGAGCCTTACTGATTAACACCGAAAAAAGTCCCGAGGAGATCCGCAAAACTCTAAAGACAGAAAAAGGGAAGGTATTTACAGTTGATGCAACAGGTATTTCCCTTGATCTTCTTGGAAGGAACCTGCCTAACATGCCCATGATAGGGGCTCTTGTTAAAGTTCTACCTGTGGTAAAACTTGAAACTCTCCTTGAAAGTGTCAAAAAGAAATTTGGAAAAAAATTTAGCTCGAAGATAGTAGAGGGAAATGTTTCTGCAATTAAGAGAGCTTATGAGGAGGTTAAGTCAGAATGAAAGAAAAAGGCTGGAAAGAGATTCCCATAGGAGGGCTTATTTTAGAAGCAGGGAATGCTGAAGAATACAAGACAGGAAGTTGGAGAACTTTCCGTCCTGTTGTTGATAAAGAGAAGTGTAAAAACTGTCTTCTCTGCTGGATTTATTGTCCTGATTCTTCCATAAAGGTGGAAAATGAGAAAATGGAGGGCTTTTATTATGACTATTGCAAAGGCTGCGGAATATGTAAAAACGTTTGTCCCTTTAATGCTATAAAAATGATAGAGGAATCTAAATATCAGGAAGAAAAATAAGTTTAATAAAGGAGAGTGAATAAATGGCAAGAATAGAGGCAATGACTGGCGATGAGATTGCTGCCGAAGCAATGAGGCAGATAAATCCAGATGTTGTCGCCGCTTATCCCATAACCCCACAAACTGAGATAGTTCAAAATTTTTCTCAGTTTGTGGCAAATGGCCAGGTAAAGACAGAGATGATAAGGGTAGAAAGTGAGCATTCTGCTATGAGTGCCTGTGTTGGCGCTGCTGCAGCAGGAGCAAGAGCCATGACTGCGACCTGTGCCAACGGACTTGCTTTGATGTGGGAAGTTCTTTACATAGCAGCATCCTACAGGCTTCCTATTGTTATGGCGGTTGCTAACAGGGCTTTAAGTGGGCCCATAAACATTCATTGTGACCATTCTGACTCAATGGGAGCAAGAGATTCAGGTTGGATACAGCTTCACAGTGAAAACTGCCAGGAGATTTACGACAACTTGATTCAGGCGATAAAAATTGCAGAAAATAAAGATGTTCTCCTTCCGGTGATGGTTTGCTTTGATGGATTTATTATCTCCCACGGCACGGAGAGAGTAGAGATCCTTGATGATGAGAAAGTGAAGGAATTTATTGGTGAGTTCAAACCCCAGTATCCTCTTCTTGACCTTGAAAATCCTGTAACCTATGGTCCTCTTGATCTTTTTGACTATTACTTTGAGCACAAAAGACAGCAAGTGGATGCAATGGAAAAAGCTCCTTCTGTAATTAAAAAAGTGGGAGAGGAGTATGGGAAAATATCGGGAAGAAGTTATGGACTGGTGGAAAAGTACAATATAGATTCCTCAGATATGGTGATAGTAGCTGCAGGATCAACTGCAGGAACCATCAAGGCAACCATAGAGGAGTTTAAAGAAAAAGGGGTTAATGTGGGACTTTTAAAGATAAGAACTTTCCGTCCCTTTCCTGATGAGGAGATAAAAGATAGCTTGAAAGATAAGGCTTGCGTTGCGGTTATGGATCGCTCAGCTTCTTTTGGGGCAGTAGGTGGTCCTATTTTCTCCGAGATAAGGTCAAGTTTATACGAGGAGGAGAAAAGACCTAAGGTGGTTAATTATATTTACGGTCTTGGGGGAAGAGAAACTACTATGGACCATATTAAAAAAGTTGTTGAGGATCTTTTAAATATAAAAAGGACAGGGAAAGTTGAAAAACTTGTGAATTATCTTGGTGTAAGAGAATAAAAAGAAAGGAGAGACACATGCCTTCTCTTAAGGAGCTTTCTCATAAAAAAGAACTTTTATCCCGGGGTCACAGACTTTGTCCTGGTTGTGCGGCTCCAATAATAGTAAGACAGACTCTTTTAGCCGCAGACAAACCCGTGGTAGTCTGCTGTCCTACAGGATGTCTTGAGGTGGCAACAACCATTTATCCCTATACTGCCTGGAAGATTCCCTGGATTCACTGTGCTTTTGAAAATGCTGCAGCTACACTTTCAGGCGTTGAGACTGCCTATCGGGCTCTCAAAAAGCAGGGTAAGATAAAAGAGGATGTAAGATTTATCGCCTTTGGTGGAGATGGAGGAACTTACGATATTGGTCTACAGTCATTGTCAGGAGCCCTTGAAAGAGGGCACAGGATGCTTTATATATGTTACGATAATGAGGCTTACATGAATACAGGTATCCAGAGGTCAAGTGCAAGTCCCCTTGGTGCTCACACGACAACCACTCCACCAGGAAAGGCCATTCCAGAAGGAAAGTCAGAGCAAAGAAAAAATCTTACTGAAATTGTGGCAGCTCACAACATTCCTTATGTCGCCCAGGCTTCTCCTGGTTTTCACATGGACCTTATAAAGAAGGTTCAAAAAGCTCTTTCGGTAGATGGACCAAGCTTTATCAATGTGTTATCCCCTTGTCCGAGAGGATGGAGGTATCCTGCTGAGAAGACTATAGAAGTTGCAAAGCTTGCTGTTCTTACAGGTTTCTGGCCTTTGTATGAAGTGGAAAATGGGAAATACAAAATAACTTATAAACCAAAAGAGAGAAAGCCGCTGAGGGAATTTCTTGAGATACAGGGCAGATTCAAGCATCTTCTCAGTGAGGAAAACAAACCTGTTGTGGAGAGACTGGAGAAAGAGATAGAGGCCTGGGAAAAGGAACTTTTAAAAAGGGCAGGGGAAAGCTAAGAAAAATTTTGAAAAAACAAAAACTTATATCCCCTCTTCTTTAAGTAAGAAGAGGGGATTTTTATTTTATCTGCTTGACTTTTTAGTGATATTTTTAATAATTTTACCAAATTGGTCATATTTTTAAAGGAGATTTTTACATGGCTATAAGAAAGATAAAAGAAGGTGTTTATTATATGGGTTGTATTGACTGGGATAGAAGGCTTTTTGATGAACTTATTCCTCTGCCCGATGGGACAAGTTATAACTGCTATCTTATAGAAGGACAAGAGAAGATAGCTTTAATAGATACAGTTGATCCTGCTAAAAAAGAGGAACTTTTGGGCAATCTGCAAAGATCAAAGGTGAAAAAAATAGACTATATCATCTCAAATCATGCAGAACAGGACCACTCTGGCGCAATAGGTGATGTGATAAAAACCTACCCTGAGGCTAAAATTTTAACCAACGAAAAGTGTAAAAATATGCTTAAAGACCTCCTTCTTTTGCCTGAGGAGAAATTTACAGTCGTGAAAGATAGAGAAAGTATATCTCTGGGAGGGAAAACAATTGAATTCTTGTTCTTTCCATGGGTTCACTGGCCTGAGACAATGTTTACCTACCTCAGGGAAGACAAGATTCTTTTTACCTGCGATTTTCTCGGCTCTCATTTTGCCACAAGCAGTTTATTTGCAGTTGAAAAAGATAAAGTTTATGAATCGGCAAAAAGGTACTATGCGGAGATAATGATGCCCTTTAGAAACATAATTCAGAGAAACCTTGGGAAAATAAAAAACCTTGAGATTGATATAATTGCTCCAAGCCATGGTCCACTTTACGATGACCCTGCTTTTATAATTGATGCTTATACGGATTGGGTGTCAGATAATGTAAAAAACGAGGTGGTTATACCTTATGTTTCAATGCATGGAAGCACAGAAAAAATGGTAAATTATCTTGTTGATGAGTTGATTAAAAGAAATATAAAAGTCAAACCATTTAATTTGACAAATACCGATATTGGAGAGCTTGCTCTAAGTCTTGTAGATGCGGCTACAGTAATAATTGGCTCTCCTACTGTCCTCGCAAGACCTCATCCAGGTGCAGTTTATGCAGCCTATCTTGTAAATGCTCTAAGACCTAAGGTGAGATTTTTATCTATTGTTGGCTCTTATGAATGGGGTGGAAAAACACCTGAGAGTATAAGGGGAATTTTGACTAACTTAAAAGCAGAAATTATTGAGCCTGTTCTAACAAAAGGTTATCCCAAACAGGAGGATTTTAAAAAACTTGAGGAATTGGTAGAAAAAATTTCTGAAAAACATAAAGAACTTGGGATTTTAAATAATTAAGTTAAAAAAGGAGGAATGTAAAATGATAACAAGAGAAAAGGTTGAGGAGGTTTTAAATAAGATAAGACCCAGCCTGCAGTTTGAGGGAGGGGATGTGGAACTTGTTGAGGTTACTTCCGAGGGGATTGTAAAGGTAAAGCTCACCGGTGCCTGTGGTGGATGTCCAATGAGCCAGCTAACTTTAAAGATGGGAATAGAAAAAATAGTAAAAAAGGAAATTCCTGAGG
>DRTT01000160.1 GCA_011372105.1 Candidatus Aerophobota bacterium | reverse complement strand
TTTGTAAGATTAACATTATCTCGGCTAATCTTTCAATGGTGATTTTTTTTCCATAGCCAAGTTGTGAAATCGGGTAGTTTTGACAGAAGACGCATCTCAGACTGCAATGAGTTAAAAAAATTGTTCCTGATCCTGCCCATCCCGAGAGAGGAGGTTCTTCCCCCATGTGACAGTAAAAACTTGATACTTCAGGTTCCAGTCCTGCCCTGCAATAGCCTTTTTCTCCTCTTAGCCGGTTGACCCCACAGTTTCGAGGACAGATCTTACAATCCTCCATCAGCTCATAGGCAATTTTTACCCTTTTTTTTAAGCTCTCTCTTCCTATTTTCAGATAACCTGGCAAAGCAAATTCTTTGTCGTTCATAGTAAAGGTTGATTATAGCTATTTATTAAAATTTGGCAATTCAGTTATTTATTTTACACTTTTATTAGAAGTTGCTCCATAAAAAAGTATTTAGGTAATTTATCGTAAAATTAATATTGTGTTCAACGAGAAGAAATTGCCGAGACTTTTATGTGAAGAGGTTTTTGTTAAGTCAACCCTGGTTTTTTTATTTGACAAAAAATCTTTTATTTTTATAGTGGTGTTAAGTGGCGTAAAGAGGGACAAAGTGGGGGAAATATTTATAGGAGAATATCGTCATACTATAGATGAAAAAAATAGATTAATAATTCCCTCTTCTTTTAGACAGGTTCTTAAAAAAGAAGAGGGAAATTGCATTATCACAAAGGGATTTGACAGAAGTCTTTTTCTTTACACCTTTTCCGAATGGCAGAGTCTGGGGAGCAAATTAAGAAATCTTTCGACAAGTCGCTCTGACGTGCGTGCGTTTTTGAGGATTTTCTTTTCAGGTGCTCATCCTGTCAAACCTGATAATCAGGGGAGGATAACAATTCCACAGGCATTGAAGGATTTTGCCTGTATAAAAGACAAAGTTGTTATAATAGGTGCTTTTAACAAAATCGAAATATGGAGCCAGGATTTGTGGGAAAACTACTATAAGGAGAAAAAAGACATTTATGAGCAAATTGTGGAAAAAATTATGGATCTTGGAATATGAAATCTTCCTTTCATACTCCAGTAATGGTAAAGGAGGTTATTGAATATTTAAATCCGAAAGAAAATGGAGTTTATGTTGATTGCACCCTGGGAACAGGAGGACACAGTCTTGCTATTTTAGAAAAGATAGGCGGTAATATAAAGCTTATTGGGATAGATTGGGATGAGGAAGCTATAAAAGTTTCCTCTGAAAGATTAAAAGACTATAAAGATAAAGTTGTTATTGTAAAGGCCAATTTTGCAGATATAGATAAGATATTGAGAGAAAAATGTATTGATAGGGTAAATGGGGTGTTATATGATCTGGGGCTTTCTTCCCTTCAACTTGAGAATAATAAAAGAGGTTTTAGTTTTCTTAAAGACATGCCTCTTGACATGAGAATGGATAGGGAAGGGGAGATAACAGCAGGTTATCTTGTGAATCACCTGTCAAAAGATGAGCTTGAAAATATTTTCTGGAATTTTGGTCAGGAAAGATGGGCAAGACGTATGGCGGAATTTATAGTGGAAGAAAGGAAAAAATCTCCTATACTAACTACAAAACAGCTTGTAGATGTTTTAAAAAAAGCGGTTCCTTCAAGATTTAGAAGGGGAAGAAGAATTCACTTTGCCACGAAGGTTTTCCAGGCTCTAAGAATAGCGGTGAATCGGGAACTGGAAAACCTCGAGCAAAGTCTTTCAAAGGCTATCGGACTACTTTATTCTGGGGGAAGAATATGTGTTATCAGTTATCATTCTCTTGAGGACAGGATAATTAAAGGGAAATTTAAACAGGTGGAGGGGAAAGAGCTTTTTATACTTACTCGTAAAGTGGTAAAACCCTCATGGGAGGAAGTCAAGTCTAATCCGAGAAGTCGTTCTGCCAGATTAAGAGCCGCAGAGAGGATTTAGAATGTCTATGAAGGGAAAGTGGTTCTGGCTTTTGGTGATTTTTGTCTTATCCCTTGTGGGATTGGAAACTTACCATAACATAGCTCTAATGTACAGGGGGTACCTTATTGAAAAGATGAGGCTGGAGAAAAAGAAACTTGAAAGGGAAAGGGATTATCTGAGAGAAAAGCTTTCCTCTTCTCTTTCTCTTGTTAGAATAGAAGCCTACAGCAGAGAAAAGCTGGGTTTTATTGATCCCCGGGATGTTAGATTTTTAAAAGAGAATTTCTCTCCCCCAGAAGAAAGCTCTTCCCCTCCACCGTCCGGGATTGAGGGCTTTTTCTTTAAATGGTTGAAGTTATTAAAAAATTGTATAAATAATTTTTTCTCATGATAAATGAAGAGAATAAAGAGAAGGAATGGTAAGAAGATTCGGTTTTTTTTACCTTTTTTCCTCATTTTTTTTGGATTTGGAGTTATTGAAATACGTCTTTTTCACCTTCAGGTTGTAGAACACAAAAAATAC
The DNA here is from genome assembly GCA_011372105.1 of Candidatus Aerophobota bacterium. The sequence goes on along the minus strand of DRTT01000160.1, from coordinate 2,753 downwards.
AGAAAAATTGCTGAAAAAGAACAAGTAAGAATAGTTAGTGTTTCTCCTCAGAGAGGGGTAATTTATGATGAGACTTCTAAACCCCTTGCTATAAATGTTACCTCGTTTTCTCTTTATGCATCACCTGGAAGAATTTCCAAGCCTGAGATTGTGGCTGCGAAATTAGCTTCTGTTTTGGGAGAAGATAGAGAGAACATTTTAAACAAGCTAAGAAAGGATAGGGTTTTTGTGTGGGTGAAAAGAAAGCTTTCTCTTGAGAAAAAAAACAGGATAGATAAGCTCGACCTTGAGGGTATTGGTTTTATAGAGGAAAGGAAAAGATTTTATCCGGAGAAAGAAGTAATGAGTCATGTTCTGGGCTGGGTTGGAGTTGACAATCAGGGGCTTGCAGGGGTGGAATATTATTATGACAAAAGGCTCAGGGGAAGAAAGGGGAAAATTTTATTAAAGCGTGATGCCCTCGGACATTCTATTCCTCTCTCTCAAATAATTCTGGAGGAAATTATTCCGGGAGAAAATCTTGTTTTGACCATAGACTCAAAAATTCAGTCCATCGTGGAACAGGAAGTTTCCAGTGTTTTAAATGAAAAAAAAGCAAAATCCGTTGAGGCAATTTTTATAAATCCAAATACAGGAGAAATTATAGCACTCTGCAACAAACCAGATTATGATCCCAATAGCTGGCAAAGTTACTCATATTATGAGCGAAGAAACAGAGCGATACAGTTCATTTATGAGCCAGGATCTACTTTTAAAGTTATAACAAGTGCCGCGTTGCTGGAGGAAGGTCTTATAAGACCGGAAGAAAAAATCTATTGCAATCCTTTTTTGAGGTTTGGGGATCATGTAATCACCGATTGGAAAGAATTTAACAAAGAGATGAACTTTGTGGAAATTGTCTACAATTCCTCTGATACTGGCATGATCAAGGCAGCAGCAAGGATGGACAAAAGTTTATTCTATAAGTACATTATTAAATTTGGATTTGGCAGACAGACAGGGATTGATCTTCCAGGTGAGGCAAAGGGTATAGTTAAACCTCCGGGAAGATGGTACCTCACTGATTTTCCCTGCATTTCGATAGGTCAAGGTATAGGGGTTACTCCTCTGCAGATGGTTGTTGCCCTCTCAGCTGCTATAAACGGAGGTAATCTCTTGCGTCCTTTTGTGGTAAAACGTATTTTGAGTCCGGAGGGGAAAGTAATCTGGGAAAACAATACCCAGATTGTTGGGAGAGTTATCTCTGAGAAAACTTCAGATGTCTTGAGGGAAATTCTTGGTTATGTTGTGCAAAAAGGAACAGGGAAAAAAGCGAGTGTGAGAGGTTACACCATAGGAGGCAAGACAGGAACTGCCCAGATTCCTTCTCCAGACGGTAAGGGTTATGTAGAAGGAAAGTATATTGCCTCCTTTATGGGTTTTGCCCCCGTAGGTGATCCTAAGATAGCAGGTATTGTTGTGGTAAAGGAGCCTACGGGGGTATATTGGGGAGGAGAGGTCGCAGCTCCTCTTTTTGGTAGAATTCTCTCAAGAATTCTTCCTCTAATCGGAGTATTGCCGGAGAAAGAGCTGTGGGTTAAGAAATGAGGCTTGAAAAGATTATCTGTGATCTTGAGGAAGTAGAAAAGATTGAAGGAGAAGTGGGGGTTGAGATAAGAGGTATCTGTTATGATTCTCGCAAGGCTGATAAAGATTTTCTTTTTGTAGCTATAAAGGGTTTCAAAGAAGACGGACATAAATTTATACCCGATGCTTATAAAAAGGGAGTAAGAGCTTTTGTGATTGAAAAAGAGGGTTATTTTTTTCCCGATGTCACCTGGATTAAAGTCTCCTCTTCAAGAAAAGCACTTGCTAGGATAAGCAATATCTTTTATGGTTTTCCCTCCAGGGAATTAAAAGTTGTGGGTATTACCGGGACCAACGGTAAGACCACTTTAACCTATCTTCTGCAATCGATTTTTAATCGGACTGGAGTAAAGACAGGAAGACTTTCTACCATCAATTACGATGTTGGGGGAAAGATACATCCTGCGATAGCTACCACCCCTGAATCACTTGATTTACAGATGTTTTTGAAAGAAATGCTTGATAGAGGAGTAAGCCATGTCTTTATGGAAGTTTCTTCCCATTCTCTTGTCCTGCACAGAGTGGATGGGGTAGATTTTCGGTGGGCTGTTTTTACCAATTTATCTCCTGAGCATCTTGATTTTCATAGAAGTATGGAGGACTATTTTAAGGCAAAATTGAAGCTTTTCAGGATGATGTTACCTGATAGAAGAGCACTTGTTAACCTGGATGATTCCTATGGTAAGAGAATTCTTAAGCAGGTAAGGTGTCCTGCTGTGACCTATGGAATAAAAAATAATGCAGATTATAAAGTTACAGATTTTAATGTGGAAGGCAGTAGAACATGTTTCAAGGTGAAAATAAGAGGAAAAGAGGAAAAATTTCGTATTTTCCTTCCAGGAATTCACAATATTTACAATGCTCTTGCAGCTTTAGCCTTAGCAGTTGAGGAAGGAGTTGATATTGAGATAATAAAAAAAGGTCTTGAGAATGTTCGTAGGGTACCAGGTAGGCTTGAGCGAATTGAGAACAAAGCAGGTTTCAATATCTATGTTGATTACGCTCACACTCCCTCATCACTTGAACAGGTTCTGGATAATCTCCAGAGATTAAAAAAGGGTAGATTAATAGTGGTTTTTGGATGTGGGGGGGATAGGGATCCTTACAAAAGGCCCGTGATGGGAAAG
>DRTT01000024.1 GCA_011372105.1 Candidatus Aerophobota bacterium | reverse complement strand
AGGGATTGATATACCTCATCTTTGCTATGAGGAAAGGCTTATACCTTCTTCTTCCTGCAGGCTTTGTGTTGTGGAGGTAAAAGGAGTGCAAAATCTTGTTGCTTCCTGTTCTTATCCTGTAAGGGAAGGAATGGAGGTTAGAACAGATACAGAGAGGGTAAAAAGAGCAAGAAGAGTAGCTTTAGAGCTTCTTATATCAAATCATCCTCTTGATTGCATGACCTGCGAGAAAAGTGGTGATTGTCTTCTGGAAAAATATGCCTATGAACTTGGTGTATCTTCCTCCCGTTTCCAGGGGGAAAAGATAAGTTATCCTGTAATTCAGGACAATCCTTTCATAGAAAGAGATAATACAAAATGCATTCTTTGCGGTCGTTGTGTTATTGTCTGTAGTGATATTCAGCAGTGTCAAGTTCTTGACTTTGCAAAGAGAGGATTTTCCACCATCATTACAACTGGTTTTGATAAGAAATTGACTGAAACAGATTGTGTTTTTTGTGGGAACTGTCTCTCTGTATGTCCCGTGGGGGCTCTTGTTGAGAGGGAGAGAAAGGGTAAGGGAAGAGAATGGGAATTTAAAAAAACAACCACCATATGTCCTTACTGTGGATGTGGGTGCCAGATTACCTTGCATACAAAAGATAATAAAGTGGTCAAGGTAACCTCTTCCTCCGATGCTCCTGCCAATTCTGGGTGGCTTTGCGTTAAGGGAAGATTTGGCTTTGAATTTATTAATTCTCCTGAGAGGCTTACGCACCCATTAATTAAGAAAAATGGAGTTTTTAAGAAAGTTTCCTGGGAGGAGGCTCTTGAATTTACTGCATCAAGATTAAAAGAAATTAAAAGAAAATACGGGGAAAATTCCATTGCAGGTCTTTCCTCGGCAAAGTGCACCAATGAGGAAAATTACCTTTTTCAAAAATTTATGAGGCAGGTTATCGGGACAAACAATGTTGACCACTGTGCTCGTCTTTGCCATTCCTCAACTGTTGCAGGTCTTGCGAGTGCCTTTGGGTCAGGTGCTATGACCAATTCCATAGAAGAAATTTCTGAGGCAGATTGCATTCTTGTTACAGGATCAAATACCACTGAAACACACCCCATTGTAGCCTTAAAAATTAAAGAGGCAGTTAAGAAGGGAGCTTATCTCCTTGTAGCTGACCCCCGAAAAATAGAGCTGACGAAATTTGCCTTTCTCTGGTTAAGACACAGACCCGGTACAGATGTTGCTTTATTTAATGGAATGATGCATGTCATTCTTAAAGAAGGTCTTGAGGATAAGAATTTTATAAAAGAAAGGACGGAAGGATTTGATATCTTTAAAGAAGTAATTAAGGATTATCCTCCAGAGAAGGTAGAAAAAATAACAGGAGTTAAAGCGGCCGATCTTATAAAAGCGGCAAAAATCTACGCTACCTCAGAAAAATCCTCTATAATCTATGCTATGGGAATAACCCAGCATGTAACAGGGACAGACAATGTTTTATCTCTTGCCAATCTTGCCATGCTCTGTGGGAAGGTGGGAAAAAGGTCCTGTGGGGTTAATCCTTTAAGAGGGCAGAACAATGTTCAGGGTGCCTGTGATATGGGAGCTTTACCCAATGTTTTTCCTGGTTATCAAAGTGTTAAGGATGAGAAAATAAGGGAAAAATTTGAAAAAGCCTGGCAAACCAGGTTACCTGAAGAACCTGGACTTACCGTGGTGGAGATGATTCATGCTGCAGAAGAGGGCAAGATAAAAGCAATGTATATAATGGGTGAAAATTCTGCTCTTTCTGATCCTAATTCTCTCAGAACAAGAAAAGCTTTAGAAAAACTCGAATTTCTAATTGTGCAGGATATTTTTATGTCTGAAACCGCAAAGCTTGCAGATGTCATTTTTCCTGCAGCTTGTTTTGCTGAGAAGGAGGGAACTTTTACCAATACAGAACGAAGGGTACAGAGACTGAAAAAAGCATTAGATCCCCCAGGAGAGGCAAAGGCAGACTGGGAGATAATATGTTTGCTTTCCACAAAAATGGGTCATCCCACAGGGTATGAGAATCCTTCATTTATAATGAAGGAAATAGCTTCTCTAACCCCAATTTACGCAGGAATAGATTATTCAAGACTTGGGAAGAAAGGCTTGCAATGGCCTTGTCCTGACCTCTCTCATCCCGGAACTTTATATCTTCACAAGGATAAGTTTACAAGAGGAAAGGGTAAATTTCACCCTGTACCCTATAAAACACCCGCAGAGCTTCCTGATAGAGAGTATCCTTTTATTCTTTCCACAGGAAGGGTCCTTTTTCATTTTCATACAGGGACTATGACAAGGAAAGTGAAAGGAATATCCGAGGTTTATCCTGAGGGAGTTGTGGAGATAAACCCTGGCGATGCAGATTTTTTAGGTATAGTAGAAGATGAGATAGTAAAGGTTAAGTCTCGCAGGGGAGAGGTAAAGGCAAAAGTTAAAATAACAGAGAAATCACCCCCCGGTGTGTTATTTATGACCTTCCATTTTGCAGAATCTTCCTGCAACCTCTTAACAATTGATGCACTTGACCCTGTTGCCAAGATTCCTGAATTTAAAGTTTGTGCAGTGAAGATAGAAAAAGTTGAAGGATGAATTTCTTAATTCTTGTAGGAGGAGAGAACAGAAGAATAGGAAATTGTAAGGCCTTTCTAAAAATTGGCAGAAAAAATCTACTGGAGAAGGTTTTATGCGAGATTGATAAGGCAAAAGAAAAGAGGGAAGAAGTTGTTTTGGTGGGAGGAAAGTTTTCAGAAAAAAAGGACAAGATGGAATTGTTCAGAGGAAGAAAGCTGAAAGTTATAGAGGATGTTTATCCTGGCAAAGGTCCATTGGGAGGAATTTACTCAGGCCTTTTATTTTCTGAAAGCGAGTTTAACTTTGTGGTAGGATGTGATATGCCCTTTTTAAATTGGAAGTTTATAAGTTATATGCGCTATCTTCCAAGAGACTATGACATCCTGCTCCCCTCTCATCAAAAGGGTGTAGAGCCTCTTCACGCAATTTATTCAAAATCCTGCTTACCAATAATAGAAAGAAAATTAAAGGAGGGGAAGCTTAACATAAGGTCTATTTTTCCTTACCTTAAGATAAGGTTTGTTGGGGAAGAGGAGATTAAGAATTTTTCTTCTCCAGACCTTTTGTTTTTTAATGTTAACACTCTTGATGATTTGAAAAGAGCAGAAAAATTGGAAAAAAGAAACCTGTTTTTATAGAAGGTCTTCTTTTGCTGGAGCCAATATCATTTCTTTCAGAGATTTGGATTAAAATTTAATAAAAATTTAAATGATAATTGGCAATTAGAAAAAGAAAGGTTGACAGAGGGCTCATTTTTTATATTAATTTAACTAACTTTCTTTGAAAGTCTCTAATTAAAAAATAAAATAATGAAAGTGAAATAATGGGGTAAAGGTAACTATCTACAACAGGGAATACAACCTCCGAGCTGAGACAAGAGAAGATGAGCACTATATAAGACAAGTTGCCTCCTATGTTGATAAAAAGATAAAAGAAATTTCCTCTTCTTCCCCTAATAAAAGTTTTGAGCAAATCTGCATACTGGCCTCTCTTAATATAGCAGCAGAGCTTCTTGATTTAAAAAATAAAAACCTTAAAGCAAAAGAAAAATTAAAAAATTTGCTAACTAAACTAACAAAAAAAAGCTAATGAGCTGGATAGATGTAGGGTTAGGGGCTATAATTTTGGTTTTTGTCATAAGGGGTGTATTGAGGGGTTTAATAAGAGAGGGAGCAGGGCTTGCTGGTATTTTAATAGGGCTGGTTTTGGGTGTAAATCGATATGAGGAGTTAGGAAAAGTTATTCATACAGAGTTTAATTCTTTACCTCTTAAAATATGTAATATTGCCTCATTTATTATTATTTTTGGGGGTGTATCTATCCTGGGAGCAATAGCTGGAATAGTTCTTCATGATATTTTTTCTCGCAACTCTGTAGCACGGGGACTTGAAGAGGGTGGGGGGTTTATGTTGGGACTTTTAGAAGGGGCAATTGTATGCAGTATAATTTTGATACTTTTAAATCTCTCACCTTTTTCAACGAAAGTTAACCGTTGGAGTGAAAATTCTCTTCTCAAGCCCTATCTTTTAAAAGTAGGTCCTTTTGTGTATGATAGTATTGTCTCTTTGACTCCAGGTAAAGCAAAAAACTTTATGGAAAAACTTGACCCTTTAAAGCTAAAAAATTCTCTGTCAGGTGCCTCAAAGTAAATTAAAAAGAGCGGAGAAGTTTTTCTTTTATGAGGATGAGAGAAAAGGGAGTTTTTGATAGAAAGATTCAGGAAGATTGGGAGAAAGAAAATCTTTCTCCTTATGCTACCTGCAGTGCTGATACAAAGGGGAGAGAAAGAGAAGAGTCTCCTTGTCCTCTCAGAACGGAATTTCAAAGAGACAGAGATAGAATTATTCATTCCAAGTCTTTCCGAAGACTGAAACATAAAACCCAGGTTTTTATTGCCCCCTTTCACGACCATTACAGAACCAGATTAACTCATACTCTTGAGGTAAGTCAAATTGCCCGCACTATCTCAAGGGCTTTGAGATTAAATGAAGATCTCACCGAAGCTATTGCTCTGGGACATGACCTTGGACATACTCCTTTCGGACATACAGGAGAGGAAGCTTTGGATGAGGTGTATCCGGGAGGATTTAAGCACAACGAGCACAGCTTGAGGGTAGTGGAAAAGCTTGAAGGAAAGAGCGGGCTTAACCTTACCTGGGAGGTGCGAGACGGTATTTTAAATCATTCACAGGAGGGAGAGAAGGTTTTAAGTAAAAATGCAAAAAACAAACCTTCAACCCTTGAAGGAGAGGTAGTGAAATTAGCCGATCCTCTTGCTTATGTTAATCACGATATAGATGATGCTATCAGGGCAAATATTATAAGTGAAAAAGACCTTCCAGAGGAAGCAATTGAGGTACTGGGTAAAACAGGGAGGGAAAGGATTGCTACATTAGTAAGAGACGTGGTGATTAATAGCTGGGGTAAACCCCATCTTGAGATGAGCCCTCCCGTACTTGAAGCTTTTAACAGGTTGCGCGATTTTATGTACGAGACTGTTTATAATGCTAAGGTATTAAAAAAGGAGGTTCAAAAAGCAAGGTCTTTGATACACAACCTTTATTACTTTTATATAGAAAATCCCTGTTACATACCTCCTTTTTTTAGAGAAAATGGAGGGAGT
>DRTT01000056.1 GCA_011372105.1 Candidatus Aerophobota bacterium | reverse complement strand
GGAAATAAATGCTCCTTCAGGCTCTACCCGTACCATAAATTTTACATTTGTAAACGGGGGAAAAAACGTGATACATTGCCGGCTCCACTTAAAAGATGTTCAAATTAATCCTGATGGCGAGGTTATGCTTTTGAAGGCAGGAAGCACACCTTTTTCCTGTTCAGATTGGATTGAACTTAAAGAATCCGAGTTTGACCTTGGTCCACTACAGCGCAGGAATGTTCTTGGTCTTCTTAAGATCCCAGAGGGTGTTGTGGGGGGAAGATATGCCAGGTTAGCTGTTGAAGTATCCGAAAGCAGGGGAGAGAAAAATGTTATCACTATTCCTGAAACTATGATTGCGGTCTTGGTAGGGAAAGAGTTTCAAACAAAAGGTGAGATAAGTAAGCTTCAACTTGTTCATAAAGGTAATGTTCCTTCTGAATTTTTGGTTAGTTTTAAAAATACAGGAGACATCCATTTAAAAGTTCGGGGAAATCTTGTGGTGAAGGATAAAACTGGCAATGTGGTAATGCAGTTATCTTTGTCAAAGGAGGAGATACTTGTTCTTCCAGGAAGTATTCGTAATTTCAGGGTAGCTCTTCCTGAGCCGCTTCAAAAAGGTGATTATGTGGTGGAGGTGAAGTTTTTCTCACAGAGGAAGGAGTTAGTAGCAGCGACAAAAAAGATTAGTATAACAAGGTAACTTAAAGTTAAAAATAAATAAGGAAGTAAAATGAAGAGAAAAAAAACAAAAGTTTTGCAGGTTCTTTTTTTGATGTGTTTTTTTGTTGTTTTTGTACATGCGAATTTAGTAATGGCAAAAGAAAAAGATGAGAAGCAACTTGATATATTTCGGAAAAGTGAAGAATATCGAGAAATGTACAGACTTCCTGAAGAACAAAAAGTAGAACTTACTCCTTCTGGACGCCTAAATATTAATTTTTATAAAATTGACTTAAGAAAAGCTCTCCGTGAAATTGGGGAAAAAGCTGGTATTACAGTAGCTATTGATAAAAAAGTTACAGGTGAGGTTACCTTAAAAGTTAGAGAAGTAACATTTGAAGAAGCTCTTGATGCAATACTCTCTGATACTAACTATATGTTTAGAAAAGTAGATAATGTGTATCTTGTTGAACCAAAACTTCCGCCGCCAAAGGCTCCCCCTGAAAAGCTTCTGTCTCCGGGAGAGCGACCTATTACAAATATGTTTGTGGATACAGATATTAGAGAGATACTTCGGACAATTGGCGCTCAGGCTGAGGTTAATATTCTCTACGATGACTCGGTGAGAGGTTATGTAAGTGTTGATCTTAAAGAGGTTCCCTTAGAGAAAGCTTTAGAGATAATTTGTGCTCCTGGTGGATATACTTTTACTTATAAGGAAGGCTACTATCTTGTAGGAAGTCCCCATCCTACAAGTCCTGCTTTCCAAAATTTAAGCAAAACAGAAGAGATTCAGCTTAAATACATAGAGGCACAATCTGTTTCAAGCCTCCTTTCTGATTTTTTCCGTCCTTATGTAAAAATAGATGCAAAAAGAAACATTCTTCTTGTCTCCGGTCCTCCAGAGATAATTGCTCGAATTAAAGAAGATGTGCAAAAAATTGATCAGCCACGCAAACAGGTGATGATTGAGGCTGTAATAACTGAGCTTTCTAAGGAGAAGGGGAAGGAGCTTGGAGTGGATTGGGGCTGGTATTGGCTACCTTCTCAAATTGCAGAGGCAAATAAACTGGAGGGAGTTGAAATTTCTAATTTACAGATAGGATACACCTCCCGCGTGGTGGGTGAGATTTTTGCAAACCTTAAAGCTCTTGTAAAGGAGGGAAGGGCAGAGATTAAAGCTACTCCCAGGGTATCGGCTTTAGATGGGGAGAATGCTGAGATTAATGTGGAAAGGGAGGAATACTACGTTATTTTAGCCGGTCCACCAGAGTCCCCTTATTTAAGATTTGAAACAATCTCGGTGGGAGTGAGTTTGAATATTCTTCCCAGAGTTGTCGGAGAAAATGAGATAATGATGAGTATTTCTCCAAGGGTGAGTGATGTTGTCCAACGGGAAGAAAGAGAATTCCCCACAGTAAGCAGGAGAACAGTTCAAACTACTGTAAGGGTAAAAGATGGCCAGACTATTATAATTGGGGGACTTTTACAGAATATTGAAAGACAGCTTTCATCCGGAGTTCCTTTTTTAAGGAAAATCCCCATTCTTGACCTCTTTTTTGGAAGAAAAACATCCTCCAGCCAGGAAACAGAACTTGTAGTATTTATCACTCCCCATATTGTCCAGTAGGTTTTATCTAATTAAGGACATTTTCATGAAAATAAGGGTAGTTGTACTTTTAATTTTGACATTTTTGTTTTTTCTTTCCCCCATCGCCCTGCTTGCTAAATCCCAGGATTTTGTGAGTGGTATCTTTTATGATACTGATTTGAGAGAGATTATTCGAAATATTGCTGCTCAGACTGGTATCACAATAGTTATGGATGATACGGTTAGAGGAACTGTGAGTGTGGAATTTGACCAGGTTCCTGTAGAAGAGGCTTTAACCCAGATTTTGTCTCCTCAAGGATACAGTTTCAGGAAAATAGATAACTACTATGTCATCTCCAGTGGCGAAATTTTTTATCCTGCTTTTAAATCAATAAGCATAACAAAGATTATAAAACCCCGTTATTTAGATGTATCTATGGTAAAAAAACTTCTTCTGCCAGAGCTTATCTCTTATGTAAAGGTTGATGAAAGGGAGAATTTAATCTTAATAACGGCACCTCCTCCAATAGTGAAAAAAATTAGTGACATGATAGCAAGTGTGGATGGACCTCCTGCTCCTATTATGCTGCAGGTTTTAATTGTAGAGGTGACGAGGGAAGAAGGAGTTAAGATGAATGTTGATTGGAATTGGCAATGGGTAGGAGAAAGGGAAAATTCCGAGGGAGTTTCAGCAGAGGGTCTTGCAATTGGATATACGTCGGAGGATATTTTTGCAACCATAGATACCCTTGTTAGAAAAGGAAAAGCAAAGATAAAAGGTAACCCTAAAGTTATTACTCTTGAAGGAGTTGAAGCTAAACTTCAGGTTGAGACTCAAGAATACTTTCAAGTCCTGGGAGAGGTTGAAGAAACCCCTCAATTTAGACTTGAGGCAGTAACTGCAAAAACTGAAATTGAGACGATACCTCGGCTGGGTTCTAAGGATGAAGTGATACTTGATATAAAAATAACTTCAGAGGAATTAAATCAAATGCTTGAGGTTCCCCAGATAACAAGAAGAAGTGCTGAAACTACAGTAAAACTTCGGTCTCATAAAACAGTTGCCATAGCAGGTTTGTCCGAGGAGATTCAAAGAGAGGTGAAAGAGAGAATATGGGGAGTTGGTGATGTTCCTGTGCTCGATTTACTTTTCAGTAATAGATACAGTGAGGAAGAAGAAACCCAGCTTGTTATTTTCATCACTCCTTATCTGTTGGAGAAAGAGCTTCCTCCATCTGATGTTGGTCTTTCAGCAGCCACCTGGAATACGTGGAGTCCTCTTCCAAAGTATGTAATTGAGTCTGAGAATTTTACCCCCAGCATGCAACTTAACCTTACAGGGTATTTTGATAGAAGTGGTGAATATAAAAGAGGATATAGATTCAAAATCAATTATACTCCGCTTTATGCCTGGAATATAAGAGGGGGGTATAGTATCTTCCAGGGAGAAAATTACAAACTTTCCTCTTACAGTATAGGTTTTCAAAAAGAGCTTCCAACTATAAAAGAAGGGCTTTCCTTAGCTTTTAACTATCAGCGATGGGAAAACAGGTTTAAGGCAGATTTGAAAAAAGAAGATTTCTATCAGAATATGTATTCTTTCTCTCTCGGGGATACAACTATTCTGACAAAAAATTTTTATCTTATGGGTAATGTGAAAGTCATTTATATTGAAGAAAAAGGAATATTTTCTCCTGCCATAACTTTTTTCTCTGGAGGGCCTGTCATTTGCTTCGGAGGGTTAAGATTTTCTGGAAAATACAGTTATGCGCTATCAGCTCACGAGGAGTATCAACAAAAAGGATATACAGCAGAACTTTTGTACACCTTTCCTGGAGAGAGTACGAGTATTATTTTAGGGTATCAGGAAACAGAAAGAAAGGATGTAAAGTATATGACAGTAATGGAGCTTCCTATTAGGGGGTATTATATCTGTACAAAACTTCTTATTAAATAAAAAGCAGGTTGCAGAACAATCAAGTCAAATTGTGACAATAAATCTTTCACAACCCAAAACTCTCTCAAGACCCCAAATTCCAAGATTCTATTATTTACATTAATTACATTATTTTATGCCACTTTGTGCAATTATAGCTACAATATGGTCACAAAATCCACCGTTTTATTCTGGGGGTTGTTTTCAATATTTATAAAGCTCTGTTAGATTCAGCAGAAGGTTTAGTCTGCTAATCTTTTTTGAACATCTTGCCATACTTTTAAAGGAATACTTAAAAATACCTCCACCACCTTTGGGTCAAACTGAGTGCCAGAGCACCTTTTTATCTCATCTTTTGCCTCTTCAAAGGATATTTTTCTTCTGTAGGGGCGGTTGGTTGTCATGGCATCAAGGGCATCTGCTACAGCGAAGATTCTTGCAGAAAGAGGAATTTTGCCATCCGAAAGACCAAAAGGGTATCCTTTTCCATCCCACCTTTCATGATGGTATAGGACAACCTCTATAGCTTTTTTAAAATAATCTATGCCCTCTAAAATCTTTGCTCCAATTATAGGATGCCTTTTAATTTCCTCCTCTTCCTCAGGTGTAAGTTTTCCAGGCTTTAAGAGAATAGAATCTTTTATACCTATCTTCCCTATATCATGCAAAAGAGCACCATACACTATGTCTTTTATATAGCCATCATCAAGCCCCATCCTCTCGGCAAGAATCTGTGTGTATCTTGCCACTCTTTCGCAGTGATGCGCTGTTCCATGTTCTCTTGCCTCAAGAGCGGTGGTAAGGGCACGAAGGTTAAGTCTGTATGCTCTTTCAAGCTCCTCTCTTGCTCTTTTCCTTTCTGTTATATCCTGTCCTTGAAAAACAACTGCCTCAAGTCTCCCTTTATCGTCAAAAAGAGAGGCACTATTCCACAAGATAATTTTAGCCTCTCCTTTTTTGGTTAAAAGAGGGGTCTCAACAAACTCTAAATTTTCACCCCTGGAAATTCTCTCCCATAGTCTTTCAAACTCTTTTTTTCTACCATCGGGTAAAAACATCCAACCGTTTTTTCCTATTACCTTGTCACTTTTCCAGCCAAAAATATCTTCAAAAGCTTTGTTTACGAGTATAATTCTTCCCTCACCATCTGTTACCATAATGGGGGAATT
>DRTT01000014.1 GCA_011372105.1 Candidatus Aerophobota bacterium | reverse complement strand
GGAAAAAGAAAAAATACATCTTGTTTTTCTTGGAGATTATGGGGATAGAGGAGAGGAGACCTGTGAGGTCTGGTGGACTGTTTTAAAGCTTAAATTAATCTTCCCAGAAAAAGTCATTACCTTAAGGGGGAACCACGAACCTCCTCAGGGACTTGGAGTTTACCCCTTTGACCTTCCCTATTTTTTAATGGCAAGGTATGCTGATAAAGGAAAAAAACTTTATGATTTTTTCCCCACTCTTTTTAATCTTCTTCCCCACACCCTTATTGTAAAAGGGAAATACCTTATGCTCCATGGAGGCCTTCCAGAAAAGATAACCTCAATTGAAGATATAGAAAAAGCCTGCGATACTCATCCTGCAACCTCTTATCTTGAAGAAATACTCTGGAGTGACCCGGGAGAGGGAGAGGGGTGTTTTTCTTCTCCAAGAGGAGCGGGAAAAATCTTTGGGGAAGATGTATCAGAGAAAATCCTGAATCTTCTTGGGGTGAGAACTCTCATTCGCAGTCATGAGCCCTGTGAGGGAACAATGGTTTTACACAAGGGAAGGGTTTTAACCTTGTTTTCCCGTAAGGGTGAGCCTTATTACAATAAAAAAGCAGCTTTTCTTGAGATAGATCTTTCAGCTTCTGTCAGGGATGCAAAAGACCTCTCTGAAGAGATGGCACATTATTTTTGAATTTAAACTCAGCTTGCCTCTACCTTCCTTTTTTGCTAAACTATACTTGAAAAAATAAGAAAAGGGGGAAAATGAGTTATTTACAGCTTATAGAAGATATAAGAAGGCTTCCTCAACCCAAGATTTACAAGAATTCAACAGAGGTTTGCAGGATAAAGGGTGTATCTCTTAACCTGTGGGATGTCATAACAGCAGCCTGCATAGCAAGACTTAACATTCTTCTTGTAGGAGAAAAAGGAGAAGGGAAAACTCAGCTTGCAGTAGAGGTGAACAATACCTACTTTGGTGGAAAAGGAACCTTTATAAGAGCGCATCCTGACCTGAAGACAAAGGATATATACACCGCACTAAATCTTGAAAAACTTTCCTCAGGAAAAGGAAGCACCCGTGATGCCCTTGAGGTTCTGGAGGCAGCAAGAAATCCTTTGACCATACTTGACGAGATAAACAGAGTTCCCCAGATTACCCAGAATCAGGTTCTCTCAATTCTTGACGGTTATATAAATCTTCCAGAAAAAAACGAGCAGGTTTTCTTTGGTGTGGATGGCTTTCACATAAGCATTGCAACCGCTAACATAGGAAGAAGTTATTCCGGGACTTTCCCCTTTGATCCTGCTTATCTTGATCGCTCGCATCTTATTATAAATGTGGACAACTTCCCCCCCACAACAGCTGATCTTATAAAGATTCAGCAACAGGATATAAATCCTGGAGTAGAGATGTCAGAGAGGGAAGATCACACACACCTTATAGTCAAAATCTGGAAAAGATTATCCAACATAAGCCTTTCTCTTGATGGACTTATAACAGACCTTTATCTTAAAAAAGGACTTGATTTTTGTTCAAGGTCCCCCACAAAAAGAAAAAGCACAGTGAAAGATGATATACCAAATATGTGTCAGGGTTGTTTTTCTGAAGAGGAGAACGAACTTGGAGATATCTGTGGGTACATTATCCCCACAAGCACCCGTTCCTTTAAAGCCTACAAAACGCTTGCCATTTCCCTCTGTGCTGTTGCCGATGCAAAATCAGAAGTTCCCTCCCCTGCCCTGCCAGGATACGGAGAACTCCTTGAAGCATTTCGTGTGACCTCACCTTACTCTGGAATTTTAGATTTTGCCTGGGTGAGAAGGGAACACCATGGCAATCCCTATCTTGCTGTGAACCAGGTTTATCACAGGATAAAATCCATTATAGAAGAAAAGGCACCCTATATTAAAAAAGCTTTCCATGATGCTATCCGGGCAAAACTAACACGTGAAACAATTGAAACTCTTGGAAGTGAATGGCTATGGCTGGAAGAAATTTTAAACGAGGTAAACCTTATAGCAAAAAACTCCTCTCAGGATCTTGTGGAAGAGATAAGAGAGGGAAAAACTCTTTATACAAAAGATTTCTGGATTGCAGGTATACTTCATCCTGATCAGACTCTCTTCGGAGAAAAAATAACAGATATCTCACCTCACGAAGAAGGGGTTTTAAAGGTAAGACAGAAAATAGATAGTATGTACGGGATTGCCTTTGCAAGTGAGGATGGTATTTACATCTGGTATGAGGGAATGACAAAACCAAAGCAGATATTCCAGCTTCCCTACGGAAAATTCAGAAAAAAGAAGATACAGGGTCTTGCTTTTGTTGGAGGAAAGCTTCTTTTTGCCATAGGAAATGAGATTTATGATGTTGACAATCCGCAAAAACCTGTGCTTACCACTTCAAGCCCAATTGAAGACCTTACCCAGGTTGGGGAATCACTTCTTGGAACAGAAGAGGAGAAGATATGGATTTTAAAACGGGGGAAAGAAAAAGAAGTGATGATTCCCTGGCGAAAGAAAATAAGTGCCATTTTACCTGCTCCCATCTACAAGTTAAAAAGATTTTAAGATGAATTATAAAGATTTTCAGGCAGAGATAAGAGGATTAAACAGCCTTTTAAATCTGACAGAAGACTCAATTAGGGTGTATCCTGTAAAGCCCTCCCGGGGACACATTGAGATAAAGCTTTCTCCTTTAACCGGGACTATAGATATAAACATAGATGAAAACTGGCAGATAGGAAAAGACTCTCTTCTCTGCTCCTATCTTAGCAAAGGTTATCATGAGCATCCACTTCTCGAGATGGGAAGAGATTTGCTATTTCATAACTTCGCCCACAGTCAAATCTGTCCTGCTTCCTTTGAGGTGCATCACAAACTTATGAATGTTGTGGCAAAGGCACTGAAGGAAAAAGGAAAAAGCTCTTACACAGGTTATGTTTGTCATGCTTTTGAGGATATAGTCGTAAACTCCTGGTGCAAACTGAACCTTCCTCACTTTAAAGGGATGGTTATTTTCTTTTATGACCAACTTGCCTCCTCTCGGGAAAGCTTTTCTGGAAAGAATTTTTTAAAAAAATTTGCCAGAGCTTTTAATACTGGACCCAGGATAAGCAGCTTTTATGAAATTTTTATCCAGGTGAACCTTTCTTTATGGGGGGAGGAGGATGACTTTTATCTTCTGAAAAAATTTTTTACCCAGAAAAAAGAAGTGGAGGATGCAAAAACAAGAATAATTAATTTGTTTGGTCTTAAAGACAGCGTTGAACTGCAGGATACAGTGGAGGTTCTTTCTGATAGTTCCCGATGGGAGATATTTGCTCGTGAGTTTTCTCTTCTTGTGGCAGACTTTCTGGAGGAAGAAAAAAAGATAGAGTTAAGTTGTGAGAATTTTTTTGAGAAGCAAATCACAGAAAACAGGAATGTGAGGAAAAAAATTGTAAGGAGAATGTATGAAAAATCAAAAGAAAAACCTGATTACATAGAAAGCATTGAGGTGACAAAAACACTTTATGAGATGCTGGCACCCGAGATTCCCATTCAGGTTGCAACAGAGAAAAAAGGAAGAGCTTTCCCTGTTGTCCCCTTTGATTTTGAGCCTTTTGACCCTCAAATTCATTCAAGAGAGGATATTGACCTTGGAGGAGTTCTGGTTGATGCAGAGAGCCCCTTTTTGCCCCTCATAAATTTTCGTGTTCCCAGATACCACTACGATATATCCATCCCTTACCGCTCTGAAAGAAAAGGAGCTTTTCCTGATATATGTTTTCTTATTGACACATCAGCCTCTATGGCCGATGATGTGGAAAATAAAATAGCAATTCCAACAGTTAGTATGATAAGACAGATGATAAGGTCAAGGTTTTATTTTGGAGAGGGAAAATGCTCCTGGAGTGATAAAAGTAAATACCATCATGTTCTTCTGGGGTTCAATGGAGCTATTAAGTGGCTTACCTCGCAGGGAATAGCCCCTTATATTCATTACAATGTTATAACCTTTTCTCGAAATACTCTGACAAGTGGCTGGAGAGAGTATTATGAGCTTGATGAATGCAAGAAAATAGCCTATCTTCCTCAATTTGATACAACAATAATTGACCACAGGGTGATTGAAAGCCAGCTTCTTAAGAAGAAAGAACCTTTTATCCTTATAATCCTGTCTGATGGGGAGATATTTAACTGGGACGAATCAACAAAGGCTTATTCTCCCCACAGGCTAAGGGATTTTATAAGAGGGGTAAAACCTGTCAAACCACTTTTTAGAAAGATAGTTGAGAAAAATATGGTCTCTCACATTCAGATAAGCGAAGGAGACTTTAAACCAAGAATATCCACTTTAACCTGCAGGGATCTTGCTCAGTGGGGAGCAGAAATATATAGAGTTAATGATATAAACACTCTTGAATCCCTCATGATAAAAATTACAGGGAAAATTATGAGTCCCTATTTGCAGGATTTGTATGAAGGTTAAGAAAGTAAAAGAGTTTATGAGCAGGAATATTGTCAAAATAGGAAGGTCAACTCCCCTGAGGCAGATTGCAAGGGTATTTATGGAAGAAAAAGCTGATTTTCTTCTTGTTGTTGATAAAGAAGAAAGGCTTGTGGGAGTTATAACTCAAAAGGATATTCTCACTCCCTTCATTCCTGAGTATTTTGATTTTCTGGATGATATTGACTTTATTTCAGACTTTGGTTCTCTGGAAGATTCCTTACCTGAAGCCCTTGAAAATTTAATTCTTGCAGAAGATATAATGGTTAAGGAAATTATAACTGTAGACGAGGATGCATCTTTATTTAAAACTCTTGCTCTAATTTACAAACATAAGGTAAGACACCTTCCCGTGGTAAAAGAGGAAAAAATCGTTGGTATAGTAACACCTGCTGATATTATCAGAGCACTGTTTGGAGAAGAAAGCTCATCCAAATAAAATTTTCGCAATTTCAATTTCCTCCTCATCTTTTATTACGGAAAATAAAGTGGGAACTGTTGCGTTTATAAACATATCCTCACCTTTAATTATGAACCCTTTTTCTTTTATACTATCATCAAAAGTAAACCTAACCTCGTATTTTCCTCCTTTTTTATTTTTTATAGATTTTTCCACTTCTTTAAAAAAATTTTTGTCAATAATTTTTTTATCCTGAGGGGAAAGCAAAACCTCCTGCTTTCCCTCTTTTATACTCTCAACAATAGCCTCCTTCATAAGAGAAAGATACTCTTTTGGATCTGAATTTAAAAACCTCTCCATCGCCTCCTTAAACACCTTGCTCAAAAGCTCTGTTTTTAAAGCAAGGGTTTTCTTTTTTTCTTCTCGACGAACCTTGATAAGCTCTCTTCTCATCTCCTCTTCAATTTGCTTTTTTGCCTCTTTAATAATTCTTT
>DRTT01000177.1 GCA_011372105.1 Candidatus Aerophobota bacterium | reverse complement strand
TTTTTTAAATTGTAAAGTTTTTGAACTGCTATTTCATTTTTTGCATCAACACCAAGACCGTAAACAGTGTCAGTGGGAAAACATATAACTCCTCCCTTTCTTAAAATTTCAAGAGCCTTTTTTATTTTTTCTTTTTCAATTTGTGATGGAGCAATCTTCAGGATAAGAGGTTTCATTTTCTTATCTGGCCTTCTCCTAAAATAATAAATTTGTAAGAGGTAAGTTCTTTTATTCCCATAGGTCCTCTTGCATGCAACTTCTGAGTGGATATTCCAATTTCTGCTCCCATTCCAAATTCTCCTCCATCGGTAAACCTTGTTGAAGCGTTCACGTAAACTGCAGCTGAGTCAACTTCCTGAAGAAATTTTTTGGCTTTTGAATAGTTATTTGTCACTATTGCATCAGAGTGGTGAGAGCCATAATAGTTTATATGTTCTATAGCTTCCTCCAGCCCATCCACCACTTTAACAGAGAGTATAAGATCAAGGTACTCTGTGAACCAGTCCTCCTCTGTTGCAGGTTTCACATCAGGAACAATTTCTCTTACCTTTTCATCCCCTCTTATCTCTACTTTTGCTTCTTTAAATCTTTCAATCATTTTAGGTAAGAAGGATTTTGCTATTTCTTTGTCCACAAGAAGTGTTTCCATGGCATTGCATACTCCAGGACGTTGAACTTTTGCATTAAAGCAAATCTCCTCTGCCATTTTTAAATCAGCTTCTCTTTCCACAAAAACGTGGCATACCCCCTTGTAATGTTTTATGACAGGTATTGTTGAGTTTTCAACCACTGCTCTTATAAGACTTTCTCCTCCCCGGGGGATAATAACATCTATATATTCGTCAAGTTTTAACATTTGCATTACGGCTTCCCTTGAGGTGGTTCTCACAAGTTGAATACTTTCTGGAGGAACTTTGGTCTTTTTTAAGGCCTCATTTAAGATGTCAACAAGGATGCAATTTGACCTTATAGCCTCAGACCCTCCTCTCAAAAGTACAGCATTGCCAGCTTTAAGGCATAGAGATGCTGCATCTACGGTAACATTTGGCCGTGATTCATAAATTATCCCAATAACACCAAGAGGGACCACCATCTTTCCAACAAAAAGCCCGTTAGGTCTTTTCCACATACTTTCTATCTTACCAACAGGATCCTCCAGGGATATTATCTGTCTTAGACTTTTTGAAAGACTGGCAATTCTCTTATCTGTAAGGGCTAATCTGTCGATTAAGGCAGAGGAGAGCCCTTTTTCTTTTGCTTCTTGAATATCTTTTGCATTTTCTTCTTTTATTTTTTCTGTATTTTTCTCTATAGCAAGAGCCATTTCCTCAAGGGCTTTATTCTTTTCTTCCGAGGAAAGAATTGCCAGGACTTTACTTGCCTTTTTTGCTTTCTTTGCCATTTCTAAAATCTCTTCTCTTATCTCCATTTTTCTCCCTTAATCTATGGAGTTTTCCTATACTTATATATCACATCACAGTTAAAAGTCAAATAAGGAGGGGTTTAAAATGAGAATTTGTTATTTTCCCTTGCAAATTTAAAAGAGTGTAGTATACTTTCAAGTGAAATATATTTTAAGGGAGGAAAAAATGGAGGATATAAAGGTTAATCCTCCGGGTCTATCCTATAAGAACTGGGTGCTGCTGGTGGTTCTGGGTATTCTTATTTTAATTTTAGTATTTTCCACCTTCTATACTATTGGACCAGATGAGGTGGGAGTGATAAAGAGGTTTGGAAGATATGTGAGAACTACTGATCCAGGACTTCATATTAAAATTCCCTTTGCAGAATCTGTTACCAAAGTTAAGGTTAAATATGTGTTTAAGGAAGAATTTGGCTTCAGAACCTTAAGACCCGGAGTAAAGACTGTATATTCGCCAGAAAAATGGCAGGGAGAGTCTCTTATGCTCACAGGAGACTTAAATGTGGTTGAAGTGGAATGGATTGTTCAGTATAGAGTTGCTGATCCTTACAAATATCTTTTTAAGATAAAGGAGGTAAGGAAAACTATAAGAGATATTTCCGAGGTGGTTATGCGACTTGTGGTTGGGGACAGAAGCGTAGATGAGGTTTTAACTGTGGGCAGAATGGAGGCAGCAAGTGAGGCTCAGAGAAAACTTCAGGAAATTCTGGATTCTTATGATTCCGGAATTAAGATTGTGACTCTTAAGCTGAAGGATGTTAACCCTCCTGACCCTGTAAAGCCTTCCTTTAATGAGGTTAACGAGGCTCGCCAGGACAGGGAAAGATTTATAAATGAGGCATGGCAGGCTTACAATAAGATAATTCCTAAAGCAAAAGGTGAGGCAGAAAAGACGATAGCAGAAGCCGAGGGATATGCTATTAAGAGGGTTAATAGGGCAGAAGGTGATGCTAAGAGATTTCTTGCACTTCTTGAAGAATACAAAAAGGCACCTGAGGTTACAAAAAAGAGAATTTACCTTGAAACTCTCTCGGATATTCTTTCCCGAGTGGGGAAAATATATGTAATTGATTCGGAGCAGAAAACGATCCTGCCTTTGCTTTCCTTGGGGGAGGGTAAAAAATGAGATTAGAAAAATGGATACCCATTGGCGTAGGGATTATCATTGCAATTATAATTTTGAGCAGCACTTTCTATATTGTTGATGAGACTCAGCAGGTAGTAATAACAGAGTTTGGTCAGCCTGTAGGAAAACCCATAACAAGAGCCGGCCTTTATGTAAAAAAGCCTTTTATTCAGAAGGTGAACCGTTTTGAAAAACGACTTTTAACCTGGGATGGAAGTCCCACTCAGATTCCCACCAAGGATAAAAAGTATATATGGGTGGATACTACTGCTCGCTGGAAAATAGTTGACCCTCTGAAGTTTTTGCAGTCGGTGGGAAGCGAAAGAGAAGCTCACGCAAGGCTTGATGATATTATTGATTCTGCCACAAGGGATAAAATTACCGCCCATTCTTTATACGAGATTGTTAGAAATACAAATCGAGAGTTTATTGTAAGCGAGGTTTTCGTGCAGAAAGAGGAGGAGACAGGGGAGGTTCTAAAAGGGAGGGAACGTATTTCCCGGGAAATTCTCAAAGAAGCAGCAAAGCTTACTCCTCAGTATGGAATTGAACTTGTGGATGTGCGGATAAAAAGACTCAATTATGTGGAAGAAGTAAGACAGAAAGTTTATGCCAGGATGATATCTGAGCGAAAAAGAGTGGCAGAGCAATATCGTTCAGAGGGACAGGGCAAAAAAGCTGGAATAGAGGGAATGAGGGAAAAAGAACTTCAGAGGATTACATCTGAGGCTTATAAAAGAGCTCAGATTATAAAAGGGGAAGCTGATGCTAAAGCCACAAGGATTTATGCACAGGCTTACTCCAAAGACCCTGAGTTTTACTCCTTTTTGAAAACTCTTGAAACCTACACCAGAACTTTATCAGGAGATAGTGTAATTATTTTGACCACTGATAGTGAACTTTATAAGTATTTAAAATCAATAAAAGTAAAATAATAATGAGAGGAGATACAAATGGAGGTGAACATAACCTGGTTAGGTCATGCAAGCTTTAAAATCGAAGGGAAGGGTAAGGTAATTTATATAGATCCCTGGAAGATAAAAGAAAGGGAAGAAGCTGATATCGTGCTTGTTACCCATTCTCACTATGATCATTTTTCTCTTGAGGATATTGAAAAAATCCGGTCCGATAAAACCTGCTTTATTGCACCTTCTGATGTTGCGGTTAAGCTAAAGGGAAATGTGAAAAAAGCAAAGTCTGGTGATGAGTTTTCCCTTGAGGATGTGAGCGTTAAAGCTTTTCCAGCTTATAATGTTGGAAAGCCCTATCATCCCAGGGCAAATGGATGGGTGGGATACGTTGTCGAAATTGAAGGTGTATCCATTTATCATCCGGGAGATACAGACTTTATTCCTGAGATGAAGGATATAAAGCCTTATGTGGCACTTCTTCCTATTGGGGGAACCTACACCATGGGAGTGGAGGATGCTTTAAGAGCTGTTGATGTTTTAAGTCCCCGGATTGTTATTCCCATGCACTACGGAGAGATAGTGGGAAGTGTTGATGATGCAAAGAGGTTTTCTCAAAAGTGCAAGGTAGAGGTTAAAATTCTTACAAAAGGAGAAAAGTTTAAAGTGGAGTTGACGGAGTAAAAGTTTTAAATATAATTCTTACCTTAACCGGTATTTTCCTCAAAATAAGTATTTTCCCAAAATGGAAATAAAAAGACAAAAGGAGAAAAAATGAAAAAGTATGTCTATTTTTTTGCCAAAGGCCAGGCTGAAGGTTCAGCTGAGATGCGGGATATTCTTGGGGGAAAGGGTGCTAATCTTGCAGAAATGGCTAACCTCGGAATCAGAGTTCCACCAGGATTTACCATTTCCACAGAGGTTTGTGCTATTTACACTCAGAAGGGTGAGTATCCACCTGAGGTTGAAGAACAAACAAGGGAGAATTTAAGAAAGCTTGAAGAGATGACAGGTAAAAAGTTCGGTGATCCTGAAAATCCCCTGCTTGTTTCTGTCAGATCTGGAGCAAGGATTTCTATGCCGGGAATGATGGATACCGTTCTCAATCTGGGGTTAAATGATAAAAGCGTGGAAGGTCTTGCTAAGAAAACGGGCAATCCCAGATTTGCCTACGATTGTTATCGTCGTCTTTTGCAGATGTTTGGTAATGTGGTTTTAAAAATTCCTGCCGAGAAATTTGAGGAGATTATAGATAGAAAAAAAGAAGAAAAAGGTGTAAAGGAGGATATTGAGCTTACCGTTGATGATTTGAAGGAACTTGTGGAAGAATTTAAAAAGGTGATAAAGAGGGAAACCGGTCAGGACTTTCCTCAAGACCCCTACAAACAGCTGATGATGGCACGCGATGCCGTTTTTAAGAGCTGGAATAACAAAAGAGCTATTGAATACAGGAGAATACATAAAATACCGGAGCACTGGGGAACTGCGGTTAACGTGCAGACAATGGTTTTTGGAAACATGGGACCTGATTCTGCTACTGGTGTGGGGTTTACGAGGAATCCTGCTACCGGAGAGAAGGAACTTTACGGGGAGTATCTTGTAAATGCTCAGGGAGAGGATGTAGTAGCTGGTATAAGGACTCCCAGACCTATATCAGAGCTGGAAAAAGAAATGCCTCAGGTTTATAAGGAGCTAAAAGAAACTGTAGAGCTTCTTGAAAAACATTATAAGGATGTTCAGGACTTTGAATTTACCATAGAAAAAGGGATCCTTTATCTTTTACAAACAAGAACAGGGAAAAGAACTGCTCAAGCCGCAGTTAAGATAGCTCATGACATGGTGGAAGAGGGCTTGATTACAAAAGAGGAAGCAATACTCAGAATAGAGCCCTCTCAGTTAGAGCAACTTTTGCATCGTCGGATAGATCCCAACGC
>DRTT01000064.1 GCA_011372105.1 Candidatus Aerophobota bacterium | reverse complement strand
TCCCACTTTATCTTAACTCCTGTAGCCTCCACACACCTTTTTGCAACCTCGGTTATCTCCGGTCCTATACCATCTCCGGGAATTAAAGTCACTGTATGCATCTTCTTAACCCCTCACAAAATTCTTCCCTCCATAAATAGCCTTATCACCAAGTTCTTCCTCTATACGTAGAATCTGGTTATACTTTGCTATTCTCTCGCTCCGGGAACAAGAGCCTGCTTTAATCTGTCCTGTCCCCAGCGCAACAACCAAATCAGCTATAGTTGTATCTTCTGTCTCTCCTGAACGATGGGAAATAACAGCAGTGTAACCGTTTTCTCTTGCTATCCTGACTGCTTCAATAGTCTCACTTAAAGTTCCAATTTGATTTGGCTTAATCAAAATGGAGTTAGCAACACCCTGGTTTATCCCCTGAAGCAATCTTTTGGTATTGGTGACAAAAATATCATCCCCTACAAGCTGAATTTTATCTCCTAACCTTTCCGTTAAAATTTTCCATCCTTCCCAATCATCCTCTGCCAGACCATCCTCTATACTTACAATGGGAAAATCCTCAACCAACTTTTCATAAAAATCAACCATTTCTTCTGAAGTATATTCTTTTTTCTCCTCAGAGAGCAAGATATACCTTCCTTCTTTAAAGAAACTACTTGCAGCAGGATCAAGAGCCAAAGCTATGTCCTTTCCAGGCTTATACCCTGCCAATTCTATTGCCTTTACCATCAGCTCAAGTGCCTCCCTGTTAGAGGAAAGATTGGGAGCAAACCCTCCTTCATCTCCAACCGCGGTGCTGTAACCTTTTTGTTTTAACACCTTTTTTAAGGAATGGAAGGTTTCAGTTGCCCATCTTAATCCTTCTCTGAAAGAAGGCGCTCCCACAGGCATTATCATAAATTCCTGGAGGTCAACATTATTATCAGCGTGTTTTCCTCCATTTAAAAAATTCATCATGGGACAGGGGAGAACTCTTGCCTGGCATCCTCCTATGTATCTGTAAAGAGGAATCCCCAAGGCATTTGCTGCTGCCTTTGCTATGGCTAAGGATACCCCAAGGATAGCATTTGCCCCAAGGTTACTTTTGTTCTCTGTCCCGTCAAGTTCTATCATCAAATAATCAATTTCTGCCTGAGAAAAAACGTTTTTCCCCACTATTTTTGAAGCTATTATCTTATTAACATTTTCAACTGCCTTTAAAACACCTTTTCCCATCCACTCCTTTCCTCCATCTCTCAACTCAACAGCCTCATGTTCTCCTGTAGAAGCTCCCGAAGGAACAGCAGCCCTTCCCAAAAAACCTCCTTCCACCCATACATCACACTCTAAGGTGGGATTTCCGCGCGAATCAAGTATCTGTCTTGCTTTAATATTTTCTATCCGAGCTTGCAATTTTATCCTCCTTTAAAAATTTTCTAAGAAATAGAGAGGCTACTCTGCTTTTTCTATAATAACCTCATCCCCATCTTTAACCGCCTTAAAAACCTCAAGGTCTCCTTTAACCTTTCCTAAAATAGCTACCTCGCTTGCCGGTCTTATTTCTTTTTCTGTGCTAACTGGTGTTGGTCCGAAAAATATACAGAAGGCGTTTCCCGGTGGCCAAAAAGCTATATCGCCTTCTTCTACTACCTCTTTCATTTCAGAGGGAACATACCTTGCCTTAATTTTAAAGTAAATTTCGTCTCCCCACCTGTTGGCTTTACCCTTAATAGGTAAAGCCTCCCATAAAGATTCTGCCATTGAGGAATCATTTAGCTCTGCCTCTCTTTCAATTCCCTTTGTTAAAATTTTTATCTTTTTCATCTCTCTTTACCTCCTGAGAGGACAATTCTTTTTTATAATCTTTTAATTTTTCCTTGAAAAAATCATCAAGAAGAGACAGAATTTGTAAGGTAAAAATTGCTGCGTTAGAAGCCCCCCATTCGCCAAGTGCCATACAAGCCACAGGAACTCCTGGAGGCATCTGAACTGTAGAGTAAAGGGCGTCAATTCCTTTAAGATGAGAGGTGGGTAAAGGAACACCTATAACTGGTAAAGTTGTATAAGAAGCTATTGTTCCTGCAAGATGAGCAGCACCACCTGCTCCGGCAATTACCACCTTAACTCCTCTTTTTTCAAGTTCCTTAGCAAAGGCGGCTGTCTTCTCAGGTGTGCGGTGAGCTGAAAGAACTCTCACCTCATATTCTATCCCAAACTTATCAAGAGCCTCCATACATTTTTGCATAATCGAAAAGTCGGACTTACTTCCCATAACAACACTTACAAGAGGACCTTTCTCCATTTTGACACCTTTTATCAATATATAACTTTATTTAAAGGATATTCCACTATACCTTCTGCCCCTGCTTTTTTAAGCTTGGGCATAAGCTCTCTTGCTTGAAGTTCATCAAGAACAGTCTCCACAGCCCACCATCCATTCTCTGCCAGGCGAGAAACAGTTGGCCTACGGAGAGCTGGCAGTAGGTCTATTACTTTCTGCAGGTTTTCCTGGGATACATTTAACTTTAACCCCACCTTACCAAGTCCGTTAATTGCTCCCTCAAGTAAAATACCAAGACTTGCTATTTTTTCCCTCTTCCAGGAATCTTGCCATGAAGAAGGGTTAGCAATAAGCCAGGTGGTTGACTCAAGGACAACATCCACAATTCTGAGATTATTTGCTCTAAGAGATCTTCCTGTCTCTGTGAGTTCAACTATAGCATCGACAAGATGAGGTGGCTTGACTTCTGTGGCACCCCAGGAAAACTCCACCTCAGCTTTTACCTTCTTTTTTCTAAGATAACTTTTGGTTACCTCTACAAGTTCGGTCGCTATTCTTTTTCCTTCAAGATCCTCAGGAGACCTTATAGGAGAGTCAACAGGAACTGCAAGAACCCACCTTACCTTCCCTAATCCTTTCTTTGCGTAAGTGAGCTCCTTTACTTTCTCAACTTTAACCCCTCTTTCTACTATCCAGTCATATCCTGCAAGACCTGCATCAAGAACACCTTTTCCCACGTAAAGAGGAATCTCCTGAGTTCTAATAAGCATAAGATCAATTTCATCATCATCTATGGATAAATTGTATGCTCTTTCTGCTTTGGTAATATTATACCCTGCTCTTTGAAAAAGTTCTATGCTCATCTTCTCAAGACTTCCCTTAGGTAAGCCAAATTTTAACTTCCTCATCTTATTTCCTTTTATTTTTTGGTTTGGTGTATTAGTATATAAAAATTTAGGTTAGTTTCCAGTGTGAGATGTATCTCTATTTTTTTAACAATTTCTCCCTGATCTTTTCTATCTCTTCTAATCTCTCTTTAATCTTTTCAAGGCTTAGCTTATTATCTTTCACCATCACTGTATTATCACTCAAAGGTATAACCTCTCCCTGAGGGGAAAGAAGAGGGGCAATATAATCTTTTGCTTTTAAGGGAGATATAAATTGAAGTGAAATAAACTCCCTCTTGGGAACTGAATTATACTGCTCCAGAACAGATATAGCAGAGTCTATTATAGAAATTTGATACGCCCCATCTTCCACAAAAAGAGCATTTTTCCCCTCCATTACCTTAAAAGAACCCCTGGAAGACAAAAGATCCTTTACAACCTTTTCAGCTTCCTCAACAGGAGTATATAAAAGCTTATAGACCTTTTGTTTTTTTTGAGCCTCAAATGTCCCTATCCTGTTCAACAAAGATTGAGCAAGCCGAATTCTATCCTCCCTATCTCTTACAATGATTGAATTAGGTGGGGCTTCTGGAGGATTAACCTCAAGGGAACCTTGAGAAGATAAAACCTTCCTTATTTGTTCTGCCACTTCAGAAGCAAGGGCATATTCAAGTTTAAACACTTTTTTAACTCTTCCCTCTATCTCTCTCTGTTTTAATATGTGAGGTCTAATTGTTATAAGTAAATTTTTATCTTCCACTACGTCAACTCTGCTTTTAAATATGTTTCCCAAAATGGGAAGGCGAGAAAGAATTGGTAATCCAACAGTCTGTCTCGACTTCTCCTTGGTTATAAGCCCCCCTATAACAAGCTCCTCTCCATCCTTAATGGTCACATTAGTTGGAGACACCTGCCTTTTGAAAATGGGATGCTGAGCACCAAATTCGGGAGAAATTTCGTAGTTTCCAACAAGAGGAACAATAGACATCTCCACAAGATCCTCTCCTACTATTCGCGGAAGAACCTGAAGAACTATACCGACAGTAGCATAATCGTAGTGTTCCACAGGAACCTGTGTTTCGTTAATAGTCTCGTAAGTTATCGAGGAAAGATAGGGAACCTCTGTCGTCACATATATTCCCGCAACCTCTCCTGAAAGGGTGACAACGCGCGGATTTGAGAGAATCTCGGCTTTCCCCTCAGATACAAGTGCATTGAGGATAGCTTCAAATCTTTCTTTAGAGGTAAGCTTGTAAAAATCAAACTGAAAAGCTCCCTGTCCCTGGCTCAATTCTGTGAGATCTCTTGGACCATAGGCAATTTTACTCCCTTCTCCCAAAGTTGCTGTTGGAACCTCAAGACCTGTTAATTTCTCAAGATAGGTGCCAAATTTTTTTGTTATTGTGCTGCTTACCTCAACTATCCTGGCTTCAATCTCAATTTGCCTTGCCTGCACAGAAAGAGTGGGTAAAGCTTCCTCAATAACTTTCATTTTTTCTCGTGGAGCCTTTACTGTAATCCTCCCAGTGGAAGGGTCTACCCAGATAGAAGACTCAGCAAGGACGTAAACTGGCAGAAGAAGAAAACCCAGAACAAAAAGTAAGGCTAAAAAGACCTTACACTTAATTCTTTCTAACTTAAATCTATCCTTCATACTTAACTCCCAAAAGCTATTTTTTACCTATAGCTCCGATATTACCAAGATCAATGGAAGGTGAGGAAAGCTTCATTTCTATCCACCCACCTTTTTTAAGCTGCAGGCCTTCTATATTATCAGGAGGTATACCAAGTATACTGGCGATAGTTAAAGCCATCCTTTCAACAGAACCCTCTTTTACATAAAAAGTATAGGTCACAGGCCTGGAAGCCCACTCTTCGGAGTTTAAATTGTTGATAACTTCTTCGATTTTAGGAAAATTCCTCTTTAAATCAGTAACAAAAACAACAGAATGCAAATGAGGAAGAGATATTGAAGGTAAACTTCCTCTATTTTCCTCTTTCTTTTTATCTTTACTCTGTCCTTCAAAAGGTATTTTAATAATATCAATTTCCTCACTTTCCCCATTTTTCTCTTTCTCTCCAATTTGGGGAACATCAAAGGTAATCTTGCCAAATTCAGATACTACCAAGTCAAGAACTGCTTTTGCCTCTTGAGGTGAAAGATAAAGCAATTCGTATCTTCTCGTAACAAGCTGGTTTTCAATTTTATCCTCTTTTTCTATCAAAGGAGGTATTTTATCCAGAAACTTTTTTGCATCAATTACTATAAGGCTATTTGATGCCTCATCAATCTCCACCTCTCCTTTATCTGA
>DRTT01000118.1 GCA_011372105.1 Candidatus Aerophobota bacterium | reverse complement strand
GGTGACAGAGAAAAAAGAGAAGAGAGGAGTAAAAAAGGGATTTGTGCTTTTGTGTGGGGTGGTCTTTTTAGGGCTTGTTTTAAGCGGAGGTTGCTTTGCAGGAAAGGAACCTTATAAGATAGGAGGGATATTTGCAATTACAGGGGGTGCTTCTTTTCTTGGTGAACCGGAGAGAAACACTGTTCGTATGATTGAAGAGATGATTAATGCCAGAGGCGGGATTTATGGACATCCCATCAAGCTTATTATTGAAGATACAGCGGGGGATGAAACCAAGGCTGTAAACGCTGTAAAGAAACTGATCTATAGAGATAATGTTCTTGCCATAATTGGTCCCTCGAGAAGTGGAACAACTATGGCAGTAATTCCTATTGTGGAGAAGGAAAAAGTTTTGCTTGTCTCCTGCGCTGCAGCTGAGGCAATTGTTTCTCCTGTTAAAAAGTGGGTTTTTAAGACTCCACAGAAGGATAGTGATGCTGCAAGAAAACTATACGAATACATGAACAAAAAAAATATATCTAAGGTAGCAATAATAACAGGAACAACTGGTTTTGGAGATCAAGGAAGAAAGCAATTGAAGAAACTTGCCCCAGAGTATGGAATTAAAATTGTTGCAGATGAGACATACAGTCCACAAGATACTGATATGACAGCTCAACTTACCAGAATAAAAGCCACAGATGCTCAGGCTATTATTAACTGGTCAATAGTGCCGGCTCAATCTATTGTTGCTAAGAATATGCGCCAGCTTGGCATGAAGATTCCTCTTTTTCAAAGTCATGGCTTTGGTAACATAAAGTATGTGGAACTTGCAGGAGATGCTGCAGAAGGGATAATCTTTCCTGCAGGAAGACTTCTGGCGGTAGATACTTTGCCTGATAGTCATCCCCAAAAACATATATTGAGTTTTTACAAGGAAGAGTATGAAAAAAGGTTTAAAGAGAACGTAAGTACATTTGGAGGACATGCCTGGGATGCTATGTGGCTTGTTATTAATGCACTGGAGGAAGCAGGTCCTCGTCCAGAAGCTATGAGAGAGAATATTGAGTATACTAAGGAATTTGTGGGAACAGGCGGGATATTTAATTTTTCACCTGAAGACCACAACGGGCTGACAAAGGATGCCTTTGGGATGTTAACTGTTAAGGGAGGAAAATTTGTAGTTTTGGGTGAATAGTCTTAGGGTCTGGGTAGAATCTCATGGATACTTTCAGTCAGCTACTTCAGTACATTTTCACCGGAGTAGCAGTGGGTACTATTTATGGTATGGTCGCCCTGGGCTTTAACATAATTTACAATGCAACCGGCATTATAAATTTAGCCCAGGGCGAATTTGTTATGCTGGGAGGCATGGTGATGATATCTCTGACAAGTGGATTGAAACTTCCCATGCCTCTTGGATTTTTCATCTCTGTGGGTATTGTTACCCTCATAGGGGTTGCCTTTGAAAGAGGCGCCATCCATCCTCTTAAAAATCCATCCATTATGACTCTTATAATCATTACAGTTGCTGTCTCTATTCTTTTAAAAGGAGCAGCAATGTTTATATGGGGAAAACAAACCCATACTTTACCCCCTTTTTCTTCTGCCAATCCTATTTTAATTGGGAAAGCCTCTCTTACCCCTCAGACTATCTGGATACTGGGTATAATGGCTACAAGTATGGTATTTCTGGCGGTATTTTTTAATTTTACAATGACCGGCAAGGCAATGAGAGCCTGTGCAGCAAATAGAGTTGCCGCCTCTCTTGTAGGTATTAACGTTAAATTGATGGTGCTTTTTTCCTTTGCTCTCAGTGCCGCCATTGGAGCAGTAGCCGGGATTATAATCACTCCTGTAGCTCTTATGGATTATGATAGGGGAACTATTTTTGCTATAAAGGGATTTGCTACAGCAGTGTTAGGAGGATTGGGAAGTAATGTGGGGGCAGTGGTAGCAGGTTTTATAATTGGTCTTATGGAGTCACTGGGTGCAGGATTTATATCATCGGGTTACAAAGATGCCATTGCACTCCTGGTACTGCTTTTTGTTTTGTTCTTTAAACCAGGTGGTATTATGGGAGGCAAAGAGGAAAGAGGAAGGAAGATTTAGAAAATAAAAAGAGAAAAAATGGCGAGGGAGAAAATTGGGGAAAGGTAACTTATCCGGATTTTTAATTTTAACAGCTTTTATCCTGATAGCCCCTCTTTTGGTAAGAAACCCTTACTATATTGGTATACTGGTTTTTTGGGGAATATACACTCTGATAACAATAGGCTTAAGTCTTTTAATAGGATATACAGGACAGATTTCACTGGGTCATGCTGCTTTTTTTGGGCTTGGTGCCTATACTTCAGGTATTCTTTCTACTCATTTCAAGCTTTCCCCCTGGTTGGGATTAATCGCAGCTGTTT
This sequence comes from Candidatus Aerophobota bacterium, assembly GCA_011372105.1. The sequence goes on along the minus strand of DRTT01000118.1, from coordinate 3,146 downwards.
TTATAGCTGCTTTTGTGGCTTTTATTATAGGAGCTCCTGCTCTCAAACTTAGAGGTCATTATCTTGCCATGGCAACCCTTGCTTTTGGAGAGATTATTTATATAGTTTTTAACCAGTGGATATCCCTTACTGGTGGTCCTTCAGGGTTTGGAGGTATTCCGAGGTTTTGTCTTGGCGGTTTTTGTTTGGAGTCGGATTTTACCTATTACTACTTTGTCTGGGCAATTGTCCTGCTCGCTTTTCTTGCCTCACTTAATCTGATTCACTCAAGGGTAGGAAGAGCTCTGCGCTCCATTCATGGTAGTGAGATAGCGGCAAATTGTATGGGAGTTGATACCTCTGGGTATAAACTGAAAGTTTTTGTATTAAGCGGTGCTCTGGGAGGTCTTGCAGGAAGCCTTTATGCACATTTTGTCACTTTTCTCTCTCCCGGGACATTTAGTGTGATGTTTTCTGTTGTTCTTTTGACAATGGTTGCCGTGGGAGGAATGAGGAATATATGGGGAGCGATTACTGGAACTGCTATTTTAACTATTCTCCCTGAATATTTGAGGATTTTCCAGGATTACGATATCCTGATATATGGAGGAGTTCTTCTCTTGATAATGATATTTCTTCCCGAAGGTCTTGTTATGGGAATCTTTAACCTGATAAAGAAAAGCCTGAAAAAGGCCAGATAAAAAATGGAGCAAAAAAGGCAAAATACAAAGTTTTTGCTAAGGGTAGAAAATCTTAGAAAAGAATTTGGAGGAATTGTTGCACTGGAGAAAGTGAGCTTCTCTGTTAACTCCAATCTGATAAAGGCAATAATTGGTCCTAATGGTGCAGGAAAAACCACTATTTTTAACATTGTCTCCGGAATATATTCTCCCACAAAGGGGAAAGTCTTATTTAAAGAAGAGCGAATTGATAATCTGAGCCCTCATCTTATTGCGAAAAAGGGAATTTCCCGAACTTTTCAAAATCTTCAAATTTTCCCTAACCTTACTGTAATAGAGAATGTAATGGTTGGTTGTCATCCCTGGACAAAATCTGGCTTTCTTTCCTGTATTTTAAAAACTGGGAAAAATCGGAGAGAAGAGAAAAAGATATACGAACGTGCAGAGGAACTTCTAAAGTTCGTTGGACTTGCAGAGAAAAAATCACTTTTTCCCTCTTCTCTTACCTTTCATCAGCAAAGGCTTGTGGAGATAGCAAGAGCTCTTGCAACAGAACCTGAGCTTATTTTACTTGATGAACCGGCAGCAGGGCTTAACGCCAGAGAGACAATAGATATGGCAGAGTTAATTTACAAAATAAAAGAGAAGGGGATTTGTGTGCTCCTTGTTGAGCATGATATGGATCTTGTAATGGATATATCACAGGAGGTAGTCGTACTTGATTCTGGCAGAGTAATAGCTGAAGGAGAACCCGAGAGTATCCAGAAAAACGAGGAAGTCATAGCTATTTATCTTGGGGAGAAGGAATTTGTTAAGAATAAGAAATCTTAGAGGTTTTTACGGTAATCTCCAGGCTTTGAAAGGGGTCTCTTTACACGTAGAAAAAGGAGAAATAGTGACTTTGATTGGTGCCAATGGTTCAGGTAAGTCCACTTTACTTAACTCCATAAGTGGAATAGTCTCTTCCAAAAAAGGGGAGATTCTATTTGAGGGAAAAGACATCACTGATTTTCCTCCTCAGCGCATAGTAAAGGAAGGTATAAGTCTTGTCCCCGAAGGAAGGCAACTTTTCTCTTCTCTTTCTGTAATGGATAACCTTCTCCTTGGAGCATATCAGAGATTTAGCATAAAGAAAAAAGCCGAAATTGAGGGGGATCTTGAGAGAGTTTTTCGTATTTTTCCTGTACTGAAGGAAAGAAAAAAGCAAATTGCAGGCACATTATCAGGTGGTGAACAGCAGATGCTCGCAATTGCCCGTAGCTTGATGTCAAGACCAAAACTTCTTCTTCTTGACGAACCTTCCATGGGTCTTGCTCCCAAAATTGTCCAGGAGATCTTTGAGGTCATACTAACACTTAGAAAAGAAGGCACCACCATCTTCCTTGTAGAGCAGAATGCCCAGAAAGCTTTAGAGATAGCCGATAGAGGATATGTGATAGAAACAGGTAAGATAGTTTTTGAGGGAGTTTCTGAGGAACTTTTGGGAAATAAGGAAATAATAAGAGCTTATTTGGGAAAGGGGTATAAAAAGAAAATATGGGAAAAATAAGATAAGTAAAGAGGAATAAAATGTCTTTTGAAAGTTTACAATTTGAAAAATTTTCGCGAGATAGGCTTGAGCAACTTCAACTTGAGAGACTTCAGGCTACACTTAACAGAGCTTACAGGAGTGTTTCTTTTTATCAGAAAGCATTTGACGAGATGGGTATAATTCCTGAGGACATTGATTCTCTCTCCAAGCTTTCCAGGCTACCTTTTACCAGTAGACAAACTCTTGTAGATAATTATCCTTACGGAATGTTTGCCGTACCCTTAAGAGAAGTAGTGAGGCTTCACTGCACAACCGGTCCAAAAGGGCAACCCATAGTCATAGGTTACACAAAAAATGACATTGATCACTGGGCTCAGATAAGTGCCAGGGTATTGAAAGCTGCAGGAGTGGAAAAGGAGGATGTTGTTCAGATATGTCTTGACTATGGTCTTTTTGGTGAAGGTTTGGGGTTTCATTATGGAGCAGAACTTATTGGAGCATCTGTTATCCCGGGCTCAGACGGTGACCCTAAGAGGCAACTTCTTATTATGCGGGACTACAGAAGCACCATACTTTTATCCAACCCAAGCTTTGCCTTAAAACTTCTTGCAGCTATGAAAGAAAGCAAGATAGGTCTTGCCAGCCTCCAGTTGAGAAGTATCATTTTTACAGGGGAACCCTTTTCAGAAGAGACAAGAGTTAGAGTAGAAGAAGAGCTTCAAGTTAAAGTGATAAATAGCTACAGCCCCTTAGAACTTCCCGGTCCCAAGGTTGCAACAGAATGTGAGAAAAGATGTGGACTTCATATATTTGAGGACCAGTTTATTCCGGAGATAGTTAATCCTCAGACAGGAGAAGTTTTACCTCCTGGAGAAGAAGGAGAGCTCGTAATAACGACGGTAGCAAAGGAGGCTTTTCCTCTTATAAGGTACAGAACCGGAGATCTCACTTCTCTT
>DRTT01000172.1 GCA_011372105.1 Candidatus Aerophobota bacterium | reverse complement strand
CACCTTTATGCAGGGTCCTCTTATGATAATTTTATCTGTTACGGAGCCTTTAACTTAAGCTCAGACGAGATAGATCAGACAAAAAGAGAACGTCTCTTCCTGCAGGGAGCGGTAAAAGATGGTTCTTATCAGCCACTTGATATGGCGGATGTAAAGGAGTACTTAAAGCACAGCTGGTATTCTGAGGACACCACACCTCTCCACCCCTCAGAAGGAAAAACCGTACCCAATGTGGAAAAGGAAAAAGGCTACTCCTGGATAAAGGCACCAAGATATAAAAATTTCCCCTGCGAGGTAGGTCCTGCAGCGAGGATGATAGTCGGATACTATGGAGGGAAGGAAAAAATAAAGAAAGCTGTGGAGAGTGTTCTTTCAGAGATAGGGGGAAAACCTTCCCTTCTCTCCTCAACTCTTGGCAGACATATAGCAAGAGCACTTGATGCAAAAGTTATTGCTGACAGTATGGCAGAATGGGTCCTTGAGTTAAAAGTTGACGAACCAGTTTACACCCCTCATTCCCTGCCAGAAGAAGCAGAGGGAATGGGAATTACAGAGGCTCCAAGAGGAGCTCTTGGACACTGGATAAAGGTGAAAAATAAGGTTATTGACAGGTACCAGCTTGTCGTTCCAACAACCTGGAATGCTTCACCAAAAGATGACCTCAACCAACCAGGACCAATGGAAAAGGCTCTTTTAGGATTAAAGGTAAAAGATTCTAAAAATCCTTTTGAAGTTGTAAGGTGTGTGCGCTCCTTTGACCCTTGCCTTGCCTGCGCAGTTCACCTTATAACTCCTAAAAAGAAAGATCTTGCAAAATTCATTATAAGCTAACAAAGTTGTAAGGGGGGGATTATGTTAGTTTCTGAAAGAAAACCCTGGGAAGAAATACTAAGCTATGTAGCACAGGACAAAAATATATTTCTTGTAGCCTGTGGAGGCTGTTCAGAAGCCTGCCAGACGGGGGGAGAAAAAGGAGTCCGGGAACTTAAAGAGAAGTTAGAACAAGCAGGGAAAAAAGTAACAGGTTACTTTGTGGTTGACTTTGCCTGCAATAAAGTTCTTGTAGGTCTTAAGCTAAAAAGATACCTTAGCAATATTTACAGTGCAGATTCAATTGTTGTAAGTGCTTGCGGGATTGGTGTTCAGGCAATAAGCAACATGGTAAACCTACCGGTCCATCCAGCAGATAATACCATTTACATGGGGGGATTTTCCGGTGTCTGGCCAGGGGAGGAAAGGTGTCTTCAGTGTGGAGATTGTAAGCTGGATATAACAGGGGGTATATGTCCTTACGCTAACTGTCCTAAAAACCTTATAAATGGAGCCTGTGGTGGTTCAGATAAGGGAAAATGTGAAGTAGACCCTGACAAAGACTGTGCATGGGCAAAAATATATGAGAGACTTAAGGAAATAGGTAAAATAGAAAACCTGAGAAAGATTAACCCTCCCCGTAACTGGAATTTAATGCAACCCCCGGCAAGTAGAAAGAAAAGTATTTTCTGGGCTCTGGAATTTGAAGAAGAGGAAAAAGAGGTAGTAAAATGAAACTTTCTGAACTTTTTAGCAAAGGAAAGTTTGTCATTACTTCAGAAATCGGGCCTCCAAAGGGAACAAATATAGAGCCCCTTCTGAAAGAGGCAGAAGAGTTAAAGGGGAAGGTGGATGCTATAAACGTTACAGATCTTCAAAGTTCGGTGATGAGATTAGGCTCCCTTGCTGTATGTAGGCTACTTAAAGAAAGAGGAATTGAACCCGTATTTCAGATAACCTGCAGAGACAGAAACAGGTTAGCTCTTCAATCAGACCTCCTTTCAGCTTATGTTCTGGGGATAGAAAATGTTTTGTGTCTCACCGGTGATCACAATGTTCTTGGAGATGATCCTCAATCAAAACCTGTATTTGACCTTGACTCAGTAAATCTCCTGAGAGCAGCAAAAGGACTTATGGAAGGAAAAGACATGGTGGGGAATAAACTTGACGGCTCTCCTGATTTCTGTCTTGGAGCAGTAGCCAATCCTGGAGCAGATCCTCTTGAGCCACAGGTGATAAAAATGGAGCTGAAGGTGGAAGCTGGAGCTCAGTTTTTTCAAACCCAGGCTGTTTATGATGTTAAAAAATTTGAGCAGTTCATCCGGGCAACAGAACACATCAAGGTCCCAAAAATGGTGGGTATAGTTCTTCTGAAATCAGCAGGTATGGCAAGGTTTATGAACGCCAATGTCTCAGGTGTATTTGTCCCGGAAAAACTCATAAAAATAATGGCTTCAGCCTCCAAAGAGGAACGGCCCAAAAAAAGTGTGGAAATAGCAGCCTCTTTAATAAAGGAACTTAAAGGGATGTGCCAGGGTGTGCACATCATGCCCCTGGGATGGGATAAATACGTCCCTGATGTGCTGGAAAAAGCAGGGTTAATTTAAGTTTTTATAAATCTCAGAATTTCTTTAACCATATTTAAAATAAGGTTAAGAAGATAACCTCAAGGGAGAGGAGTGGTGTGATTTTTTGCTTTTAATAAAAGCTTTTGTAAGTTTTAAAAAGGCTTTTTAAGACAGCACCATCATTAAAAATTTTATCCAGACTCTCAAAAGACCAGGAAAAATCTTTCCCTTCTAAAAGAGGGGCAATTTCTATCTTTTTGCCTGGTATATTTTTCCTCTCCAAAATTTCAGCTTCCTTCTCCGATGCCACTATAATCCTGTCCATCTGGTTGTAGAACCATCCAAGATAAAGCCAGACTACATTTTTAAGATTATCTTTACTAAAAAGAGGAGAAAAAGGAGTAAGAAGGCCTTCATGATAAACTCCTATTAAGGGAACCTTGAGAATTTTAGAAGCCAGTATCCCGCACACACCTACAGGACCAGGAGTCAAAACATGGAAGAGGTCAAATTCCCTCTTTTCACAATAGGATACAAGCTCTATAAGAGGGGGAAAACTGAAGTTAATTTCGGGGCAAAAAGGAAAAGAAAAATCCATCACAGGAGGAAATAAGGTAAAACCATTTAAAGAAAAACCTTTTTTCTTTTTTCTTATTTTACCACAGCCAAGCACCTCAATATTCTCTCCTTCAGGTAAACCGCGGGCTTTATCGGGTATTTTCCCATCAAAAAAGACAGCAACCTTTACCCCATCCTGACAGTTAAGGTATTCTCTTTTAATCTCTCGAGTCAGGTTCCTATCTTTGTTTTGGTAACTTAAACCAAAAAGATAGGGAAAAAGAGCAGTATAAAAGGGCAAATTTCTTGTAAACTCGGTTATGGCTGCAATGCTTGAGAGAAAAGACATCTTTTTGGAAAACTTTTTAATAAAAAGATAAACAAGAAGATTTTTGGGGAAAAGAGAAAGCCCTCTTCTGTTGTTGCTCAAAAATATTTTTTCAAGAACTTTTCCTTTCTTTTCGTCATCTAAAATCATGTCAAAAAACCTGATCTTTGAATTTTTCCCAGCCTTGTGCTTGTAAAATTTGTATCCTGTAGCGTAAATACTGTGCCCAATGGTAAGGTAACTTCCACCTCTACCCTCAGGCTTGCACCTTCCCTCTCTTATAGAATTTAGAAAAGCAGAAAGAGAAGGACCCTCCCCAACCGTATACGTCTTTCCAATGTAAAGTCCACTATGATCATCAGAACCTGCCACCATTGATTTTTTCCAGGGAGTTTGAGATAAGGGAGCTACACTGTATTTATTGGCAATTTCTTCTATTTTTTCAGGAGAAAGGTCCTTTAATATCCTTTCAAGAAGAAGGTTATCTTCCTCCTTTTGCGTTCCATTTCTCACCTCAAAAATATCAAATAAAACAAGCATTTTTTCCCAGTGTTCCTTTCGCAGTTTCCCATCAACCGAGGAGAAAGGGTGAGCTACAAAATGCACTATGTTCTCAGAATGAAGATACCTGACAAGTTCATAAACGTTATCTTTTAACCTCTGTATTTCTCTGTGTTTTTCCTCATTTATGTCAAGAACAACCACATGAATACTGCACCCATCCTCGGGAAACTTTACTGTGACCTCTTCACTGATAAATACAGAGGGAAGGTGCGCAATTTCAAGAGCTCCTTCAATTGAGTTATGATCAGTAACTGTCACAAAATCCATCCCTCTTTTTTTAGCTTTGTAATATATCTCCTCTGGAAGGGTGTAAGATTCAGAAGATATTACCCTTCTTAGAACATCTTTTTCCACCCTGGAATAGGGAGAGTGAACGTGTAAGTCAACCTTGCAAACTCGCATTTTCTCGCACTTTAAGAAGATATCTTAAAATCTTTATAAAAGTGAAAAATTACTGAATAGTGTATCCCCCATCAACCATGATGGTTGTGCCTGTTATCATATCAGAAAGGTCAGAGGCTAAAAAAGCAGCAGTATAGGCAACCTCCTCGGGTTCTCCAAATCTTCCAAGAGGAATTCTCTCAAGCATTTTCCTGCCTTTTTCCCCGGACCAGGCTTTTTTCCCCATAGGGGTCATAATTATGGTAGGTGCAATAGCATTAACATTTATATTATATTTTCCCCACTCAAGAGCAAGGACCTTCGTTACAGCCACAACTCCTGCTTTGCTTGCACAATAGGCAACATGACCTTCCAGAGCAACAACTGCTGCCTGTGAGGCAATATTTACTATTTTACCTGACCTTTTCTCTATCATGTGCCTGCCTATGGCCTGAGAGAGAAAATAAAGACCTTTCAGGTTTACAGCAAGGGTCTTGTCCCACTCCTCCTCTGTTAATTTCTCAGCAGGATTTAAAAAAGAAACCCCGGCGTTATTTACAAGAACATCAACCTCTCCCAGTTTCTCTACGCTCTCTCTGGCAATCCTTTCAATATCTTTAAGACTTGTTAAATCTGCCACTATTTCATAAACTCTGCGTCCTTTACCTCTAATCTCCTCCGCAGTTTCTTTAAGGGATACCTCATTAACATCCACCAGGGCAAGGTCTGAACCAAGTTCTGCAAAGTAAGTGGCAATACTTTTGCCTATTCCTTTTGCAGCACCTGTAACAACAGATTTTTTCCCCTCAAGTGAGATATTTTTTGCCATCTCTTATCCTCCTTATTTTATTCTCAAATCCTTACCCTTCCATACAAATCCTGGTAAACTCATCAACAATTTCTTTTATCCTGGGGAAAAGAGGTCTGTAAACTTTTTGATAAATTCTAAGATAAAACTCCTCGTTTTTCTTTTCAGGATAATAGGTATCAAGAAAATGCGACATCTTCTTTGAAGCCTCCCTCACATCTTTATAAAATCCTACAGCTGAGGCTGCCAGCATGGCTGCTCCAAGACAGGTAACCTCAAAGGTGTGGGGTATCAAAACAGGTATACCCGTAATATCTGCCACAATCTGTCTCCACAGAGGCATATTTGCTCCTCCTCCCAGCAAAACAATTCTTTCTATCTTTTTTCTAAAAGATTTTTCCATTCCCTCATACAAAAACTTCTGTTCAAAAGCTATACCCTCCATGATAGCACGGAAAAAATGAGCCTTCTTTATGTCGCCACTCCATCCAATCACTATGCCTCTTGCAAAAGAGTCCCAGTAAGGGGCAAAGGAGCTTTTCCAGTAAGGAATAAGCAAAAGTCTTGGCATTCCAGGTTTTATCTTACTTGCCATTATCTCAAATATCTGCTCTGCAAAAATATCATTTTCCCTGGCAAGCCTTTCTTCTTCCTTGCCAAATTCCCTGACAAACCAGTTCAGGGTAAATGTTCCCCCGCCTATGACACTTTCTGCTATATAGGTCCTTGGAACACATCCACAAAGTGTCCTAAACGTTGT
>DRTT01000074.1 GCA_011372105.1 Candidatus Aerophobota bacterium | reverse complement strand
ACCTAAAATCCTCACATTTTAATAACTATGTTCCTACTGGAACTGGGACTTCAAATTTTTCAAAGAGAGTTCTCTGTTTTTTTTGACACCTCTGTCAGATACTCTTTTCCGTTTGTCATTTTTACTCTTCTTAATTTCTCAAGTTCAAAGAATACTTCGGGAATGGTATATGTGGGCTTTTAAATTAACTTTTGATATTGATGTATCCCTCTCAATATGAAACATTAACCTATTTCTGTAGTAAAATCCATTAAGGGAAGATGATCTTTATCCCGGTTATATCCCCACTCAAGATACTCTATAAGCTCAGAATAGGAAGATAATAAAGTAATGTCAAATATAACAGCTTGCACACTTCCCATCCTCTTTCTCCATAGAGCCGATAAAACTTGACACAATAAATTGATGTGATACTCTTAAAAAATGCGGGGTGGGAAATGGCAAAAACTGTCAGAATGAGCCTGGGAGAGGTTCTCCTTAAGGAAAAATTTGTAACAGAGGAGGACCTTAAAAAAGCTAAAGAATACCAGAAAAAACACGGGGGGAATCTTGCCGATGTCCTGATAAAACTTGGACTTATCACCGAGGAGCAACTTGTAATTGGTCTTGCCAAACAACTTGGAATTCCCCATGTTAAATTAAGCAACTACAAAATTGACCCTGAGGTGATGGAGACCATTCCAGAAGATATTATAAAAAAAGAAAAAGTTATACCTCTTGCCAAATCGGGAAATAGCCTAACAGTGGCAATGGCTGACCCTTTGAATGTCCTTTTAATAGACTCCCTCAGAGCAAGGACAGGTTACAACATACAAATTATAGCAGCAACACCAAGTGAAATTGAGAAGGTTATAGGGGATTATTTTTCTGCAAAAGCTGAAAGACATATATCAAATCTCATTCAGGAATCAGATACCAGTGAAACATTAACAGTTATTGGAGCAGAGGAAAGAGTTAATCTTGATGAACTTTTGGAAGAAGCAGAACAAGCTCCCATAGTTAAAATGGTAAATATGATTTTGTCAAGAGGTATAAGAGAGAGGGCAAGCGATATCCACATTGAACCTTTTGAAAAAAGAGTCCAGGTTCGTTTTCGAATAGATGGAATTTTGTATCCTTTAATTAACCTCCCAAAGAGAGTCCAAAATGCTGTAATTTCTCGTATAAAGATACTCTCAGAAATGGACATAGCAGAGCGACGCCTTCCTCAGGACGGAAGATTCAGAGTAAAAGCTTACAACAGAGACATAGATTTCAGGGTATCCACCATCCCAACAAGATTTGGGGAAAAGGTAGTTTTGCGTCTTCTTGATAAGGCGCAACTTATGGGATTAACCATTGATAAACTGGGGCTTGAAGAAAATGTTCTGGATAAATATCAAAGAGCTATAATGAAACCTTATGGAATGATTATCCTGACAGGACCGACAAGTTCGGGAAAATCCACCTCTCTTCACGCAGCAATAAGGGCTCTTAATACTCCTGATAAAAACATATTAACCATTGAGGATCCTGTGGAATACGAACAGGAAGGAGTGAACCAGGTTCAGGTCAACGAGGAGGTGGGGCTTACTTTCGCAAAAGCTTTGAGGGCTTTTCTAAGACAGGACCCTGATATAATAATGCTTGGGGAGATGAGAGATTTTGAAACAGCAGATATAGGGATTAAAGCTGCTCTTACAGGACATCTTTTGCTTACAACCCTTCACACAAATGATGCTGCAGGAGCTATAACAAGACTTCTTAACATGGGAATTGAGCCTTTCCTTATAGCAGGTTCTTTAATTTTTGTGGGAGCCCAGCGCCTCATGCGAAGAGTATGTAAGGAATGTGCACAACCTTATCATCCACCCCCTGAACTTTTAAAACAGCTTGGTATTGAGAAAAACCCAAAAGATGTGGTATTTTACCGGGCAAAAGGCTGTGGTGCCTGCAACAATACAGGATACAGGGGAAGAATGGCGGTGATGGAGGCTCTTGAAGTTGATGATGACATAAGACAGCTGATAATAAAGAGAGCCTCTGATGTGGAAATAAAAAAAGTTGCTATAGAAAAGGGAATGGTTCCTTTAAAGGAAAATGCTCTCGCCAAGGTGATAAAAGGAGAAAGCACCTTGGAGGAGATGGGAAGAATAACAGGAACCTACTTATAATTTTTTATCCTCGCAGGAAGATAAAATGCCAAGCTACATTTACACAGCTTTTGACCAGATGGGGAGGAAGGTTAAGGGAGAAGTTGAAGGAGAAAACGAGAGAGCTGTCTTATCCCAGCTTCGCCTTAGAAGGTTAACTGTTGTCTCTCTTAAAAGAAAGTCAAAGCTTGGAGGTTTTGGAGAAAAGGAACTCTCCATATCTTTTTTTCGTCCTCGTATAAAAACAAGAGACATCATCGTTGCCTTCCGTCAGTTTGCCACCCTGATAAATGCAGGACTTCCAATTGTTCAAGCTCTTGATATTTTAATTGAGCAGACTCAAAATTCTGCTTTAAAAGAAACCTTTACCAATGTGAGGGAGGATATAAAGGCAGGAACATACCTATCCGACGCTCTTTCTCGCCACCCAAAGGCATTTTCGCCTCTCATCTGCAACTTGATAAGGGCAGGGGAAGAGGGTGGTGTTCTTGATGAGATTTTATTAAGGCTCGCAGGATATCTTGAGAATACAGAGAATATTAAAAATAGAATAAAGACAGCAATGCGGTATCCTCTTTTTGTCCTGTTCATGGCAGGAGGACTTACTATAGCTCTTCTTTATTTTATCATGCCAAAGATGGAGGAGCTCTTCAGGGAAGGATTTGGGGCAGAGCTTCCCACCTTTACAAGACTTGTTCTTGATTTTTCAAGAGCACTGAGAGAAAAATTTTACATCATTCCTCTTGTTCTTGGTGTAATATACATTGTTTATGCACTTCTTAAAAGGACAGAAAAAGGAGCTTTGTGGATTGACACCTTTAAGATGAAAATACCTGTTATGGGAAAGCTCTTTCATCTTATAACTTTATCAAGATTTGCGCGGACTCTTGCCACCCTCTCAAACAGTGGAGTGCCCATCCTTAATGCTTTAGAGCTTACCGGCAAGGCTGCGGGAAACAAAATTATTGAAAAGGCAACTCAGGAATCAAGAGAAGCTCTAAGAGAGGGAGAAACAATTGCCATTCCTCTTAAAAGATACCCTGTTTTCCCTCCTCTTGCAATAAGTATGATATCTGTGGGCGAAAAAACAGGCTCTCTTGATGAAATGCTGAACAAAATAGCAGACCTCTATGATGAAGAAGTGAAAAGGATGGTGGACACCCTGACAAGCCTTCTTGAGCCTCTTTTAATAGCCTTTCTTGGAGGAACTGTGGGAATAATAGTTGTGGCAATGTATCTTCCCTACTTTACCATGTTCAAATATATAGGAGCAGGGTAAAAAGGGATGCAGAGAGGGAAGCTTTCTCTTTCCCTTCTTATCTGCCTTTTTCTTTTTGAACTTTTCTTTCTGACACCTCTTGTTTTCTACGGATGGGCTACAACCTTTTCCATGGTGAAACAGACATTTGCCGAACTTGGCATTATCCTCATTCTTTTTCTTTTTCTTTTTAATGTAAAAGACAGGATAAAATTTTCCCTTCCTTCTGTGACAGAGATATTCATCATCATCTTTGCCTCTTTTCTCGTTTTATCTCTTGCGTGGACAAGCTCTCTTTATGCCTCTTTTACAAGCCTTGGGGTGTGGGCAAGTTATTTTTGTATTTACTTTATTGCCCGCAATATTATAAAAGAGGAAAAGTGGATAAGATTTTTAGTTATAGCAGTCCTTTTCTCAGGAGCACTTTCTGCTCTTTACAGTATTTTTCAGTTTTATGGGATTGAACTTCCCATATGGAGAAGGCTTACAGGAAGGATGAGACTTTTCTCAACCTTTGGTAATCCAAACTATCTTGCAGGATATCTTGCAGCAGCCCTTCACTTGGGAATTTTGCTTTTTCTTGTCAATAAAAAATGGAGGTATCTTTTTTTAATTGTAACAGGCATACTTTACACAAGTCTTATAATAACATACACAAGGGGAGCCTGGGTTAGTCTTTTTTTCTCCTCTCTTCTTGTTTTACTTATTTTTTTGCTCTTTAAAAAAAATTTCTTGAAAGAAAAAAGGAAGGATATTTTCCTTCTTTTTTTACTTTTATCCTGCATAACTCTTATCTTTCTTTATCCCAATCCCCTCAACCGGGGTAAAATAAACCTTACACAAAGAGCAGGTTCCATTGTGAGGATAAAATCCTCCGCAAGTCAGAGATTCTTAATATGGGGGGCAACTCTTGAACTTATAAAAGAGAGGCCCTTTCTGGGATGGGGGGTGGGAAATTTCAGAGTGTACTATCCCTTAGGTCAGGGAAAGTTTTTATCCCGGAAGGAAAATAAAGATTATCTTCCTCTAACAAATCGCTCCATTAATGCACACAACGATTACCTTCACATATGCTCAGAAGTTGGAATTGTGGGGGGAGCTATTTTTATCGTGATTATTTTAAGCTTTTACCTTAGAGCTTTTTCTTTTTTCAGGAAAAATTATAAGAAAACACTTTCTTTCATTTATCTTTCACTTTTTACAGGAGCCCTAACCTCTTTTTTAATCCATGCTCTTGTTAGCTTTCCCTTTCACATAATACAAAATGGAATGGTGTTCTGGCTCCTTCTTGGCATATCAGACAATATATTGAGGGGAAAAATAAGATGGGAAGAGAATTCCAAAGAAGGCGATAAAAAAGAAAGCTACCTTACCCTTACCTTTCCCCACAAATCTTTAAGAATTCTTTTTATTCTTCTTTTTGCAGCCTTTCTTTTCTATCTTTCCTGGTGGAGGATAAAAATCTTTGTATCTGACCTTCACGTAAAGCAGGCAGAACTTTTTATGGAGGCAAAACTTATGCCTCAGGCAAAAAAAGAGCTTGAGGAGGCGGTTAAGATAAACCCTTACAACGCTGAGGCTTTCTCTTGTCTCACTCAGATTTACAGCTTTATGGGACTTTACAAAAAAGTAATTGAGGCAGCAGAAAAAGCAGAGCTTGACTGGAATATACCCAACATTCATAATAGAAAAGCCTTTGCCTACCTTAAACTTGGGATGGTGGATAAGGCAAAAAAAGCTCTTTCAAAAAGCCTTTTTCTTTATCCAAATTTTGCAGCAGGATACATTAACAAAGGACATATTTTGCTTTTAGAAGCAGAGAAAAATTTAAAAGAGGGAAAATTAAACCTATCAGAAAAAAAACTTGATGATGCTTTTTTATATTATATTCAGGGAAAAATATGGCAGAAAGAATACGCTCTGCCGGAGGAAAAACTTTCCTATCTTTTTCACAGGTTAGAAGAAGAGAAAGGTAAATCTGAAGACTTTACCTTAGAAAAACTTGAACCTTCTTTTATCTTCTTCTCACCTTGTAATTTTTATCTTTTTATCCTTAAACCTTACCTTGAACCTGAAAAACCTTTTGTTATAGTCTCCCTCATTTACATAAAAGAAGATAAAACCTCTTATAAAGAGAAAAATCTCTCGCTGAAAATAAATCTGACCCATGAGGGAAAACCTCTGTGGGAGAAAAAAATTTCAAATGTGAACTTAAAAGAGGGCTTTCCCTGTATTTTGAAATTAAAACCAGGGATAAAACCTCTACCGGGAAGTTACAAACTATCCTTTAAGCTTTTTTCAGGAGAAAAAGTTTTATCAGAAGAAAAAATAGAATTTGGATTTTTACCTGATGAGCTTAAAAAAATAGCAAAAAAATCCGATAAAATTATGATATAAGGAAAGGATGAATAAGTGTTACTT
>DRTT01000055.1 GCA_011372105.1 Candidatus Aerophobota bacterium | reverse complement strand
CTCACTCCAATTGTAGATCCACCTCGAGCAGGCTTTACTATAAAAGGTGGGCTTATTTTAAGAGAAAAACAAGGGGAATCTATTACCTGCCAGTAAGGTTGCTTTAATCCTTCGGTTTTCCATATTCTTCTTGAAAAAGATTTGTCCATGGCAAGGGCACTGGCAAGAACACCTGAGCCTGTATAAGGGATACCCATTGTCTCAAGCCAGCCCTGTATTCTCCCATCTTCTCCTCCCACACCGTGAAGAGCAATGAAAACAACATCAACTTCTCTTTTTTTTAAAGACAGAAGCTCCTCAGGTCCCCTGTAATCTATATTAAAGACAAAATAAC
This sequence comes from Candidatus Aerophobota bacterium, assembly GCA_011372105.1. Next base: position 5,541 of record DRTT01000055.1, on the reverse strand, counting down.
CAAGCTCCTTTAAAGCTCTCTCTATAGCCTGACCACTCTTAAGAGATATCTCTCTCTCAGAAGATATCCCTCCTTTTAAAACACAAACTTTTAAACTCATTCAACTAAATTATTTCTATCTCTGGTTCTAAATCTATATTGAATTTCTCCTTAACTTTTTCCCTGACTTTTTCTATGAGCTGAATTATATCCTGTGCCCTTGCCTTTCCCTTATTGATGATAAAATTACCATGCTGAAAGGAAACTTGGGCATCACCTATAGTCATACCCAGACAACCTGTATTTTGGATAAGATATCCGGCTGAATAAAAGGGAGGATTTTTAAAGACACAGCCTGCTGAAGGAAAGGAGAGAGGTTGGGTTTGCATTTTCCTTCTTGTAGCCTCTCTTATTCGAGAGAGTATCTTCTCCTTTTTGTCATAAAAAAGGCGGAGTTTTACTTCAGTTAAAATTAAATTCTTTTCTCTCAAAAATAAGCTACTTCTATATCCAAATTCCATCTCTTCCGGGTAAAGAATAAATTCTCTATTCTCAGTATCAACAACCTTAGCCCAAACTATCCTGTCAGAAAGACTCTCGCCAAAAGCTCCTGCATTTCTCACAACTGCCCCACCAATTGTGCCAGGAATTCCTGCAAGTGCCTCTAATCCTGCAAGATTTTTCTCAGCGGCAAAATCAATTAAAGAAGGCAGGTTAACCCCTGTCCCCACAACTATTTCTTCTGAGTTTATTTCAAGCTTTTTAAATTCCCCGCCCAGCTTAATCACCACTCCTCTGAAGCCCTCATCTCTCACAAGAAGCTTGCTCCCATTACCAATAACAATAAAAGGGATTTTATCTACCCTGCAAAACTCAAGCACTTTCTTTAAATCATCAAGATTATAAGGAACAACAAAAAGATCAGCTGTTCCACCTATCTTAAAAGATGTCAAATCCCTCATAGGTTTGTTTCTAACCACTTCTCCTTTAATCTTTAGTTCCTTCTTTTCCATAATTTGCATTGGCAATCCCCTCTTTTTTCAAGTTGGCATTGCCTAATTGTAACTAAACTATAAAAAGTAGTCAAGAGCTATGCTTGACATAAGATATTTTTACCTCTAAAATACCTTGAAGGGGGAGGAATATGAAAGAAATAAAAACAACTCTTATTTGCAGTCACTGCTTTAAGGAATCTCCTGTGAGAATAACTTACTTAGAAGAGTCAACAGTTAAACTGACCTGTGAAAGATGCGGGCACACCATAAGGATAACAGAAAAAAAGAGACAGGATCTTTCCCTTACCGATCTCGAGCTGAGGATACTGACCAAACCTTTAAGGCTGGCTCTGGAAGCCAAAAAAGATTCTTTTCGCTTCGTATCAACACTTCCCTTGCGTATGGTAACAAAGCCTTTCCGAATTGCAAGAGAACTCAAAGAAGTCTTATCTACCGGAATCCTTGACAAGGTTTAAAAAATGTGCAAAAATTTTTCAACTTCGAACTCAAAATGAAGACAAGCACAAAAGGAGGTTTGTATAATGTCAATAAAAAAAGTCTGGATAGATGAGGATGCATGCACGGGTTGTGGGCTTTGTGAGGATACCTGTCCCGATGTTTTTGAAGTTAACGATGTGGCTGTAGTTAAAGAAGATGCTGACTTTAATGAGTTTGAGGAAGAGATAAAAGAAGCAGCTGAAGACTGTCCAAGTGAAGCTATCCACTACGAAGAAGAATAATTTTTAAAGGGGCCTTTGAAAGGCCCCTTTGCTGCTAAATTAAAAATGAAAATACTTCTTATCCATCCTCCGTCCAAGTTTCTTCTAAAAGAAAAGTTAGGAATAATCGCAATTCCTCTTGGGCTTGCTTACCTTGCCTCACCTCTGGAAAAGGACGGTCATACAGTAAAAATTGTGGATTCTCCCTCACTTGGATATGAGTTTGACGATGTAAAAGAGGAAATTAAAAAGTTTGCACCTGAAGTGGTGGGCATAACTGCCACCACATCTAACATCTACAATGCCTACAATGTAGCACAACTGGCAAAAGGAATTGATCCCCGTATAAAGGTAATAATAGGTGGACCTCATGTAACATTCACAGCAAAACAGACCCTTACCGAGTGTCCTTTTATTGATATAGTTGTAAGAGGGGAAGGAGAGGTAACTTTCAGAGAGCTTGTGAATAAACTCCAGTTTTTTGGCGAAGATTTTTCTTTATTAAAACAAATAAAAGGTATAACTTTTAAGATTAAAGACACAATAATAGAAACAGAGGATCGTCCTTTTATAAAAAACCTTGATGAAATTCCCTTTCCTGCTTATCATCTCTTACCCATGGAAAGATACAAAGTCAGGAATAAAAGATTTGGGAATATTATAACAAGTAGAGGTTGTCCTTTTTCCTGTATTTTCTGTTCTTCTTCCCAGCTTTTTGGCAAAATATGGAGAGCAAGAAGTCCAGAAAATGTCATAAAAGAGATTAAACTTTTAAAGGAAAAGTACAATGTAACGGAGATAGAGTTTTTAGATGACACGTTTACCTTAAATAGAAAAAGAGCAGAAAAAATATGTGATCTTCTGATAAAAGAGAAATTAAAAATCTCCTGGGCCTGTTCCTCAAGAGTTGATACAATAGACAAAGGACTGATAGAAAAGTTAAAAATGGCAGGCTGTCACACAATTTATGTTGGTGTCGAGTCAGGTTCTCAGGAGATATTAAATATAATAAACAAGGGCATCACTTTAAGTCAGGCAGAAAAAACCATCAATCTCATAAAGAAAGTGAAGTTAAATAGCTTTGCCAGCTTCATAATCGGTATTCCTGGAGAGACAGCCAAGACAATTAAGAACACTATAAACTTTGCCAAGAAGTTAAGTCCTTCTTTTGTCCAGTTTACAATATGCACTCCTTATCCTGGAACAAAGCTATTTGAAATGGCGAAAGAAAAAGGCTGGCTTTTGACCAAGGATTGGTCAAAATACACCATTTTAGACCAGGTCATGAAACTACCGGGGCAAGTTGCTACCAACCTCAATAAATGGCTTTTAAGAGCCTACTTAAGTTTTTATCTAAGACCTAAATTTCTCATTGAGCAAATAAAAAGAAAGAGCTTTTTTTTATTTTTGTTTAGAAAAATCTCAGAAACCGTTTTTGAATATCTTGGGGCAAAAGGTTGAGAAAAACTTGCTTAATTATCCAGAAAAGAACAACAGAGGAATACCACCTTCGGTGAAAAAGTCACTTTCTTATCAATCAATAAATAAAAACCCTATACAATGGAAAAAGAACTTTATCTTGAATACCTTAAAATAATAAGAGACTTTAAAGGCTATCTTCAGAAAAAAATGAAAAAAAGCAAAAACTTTCCTCCTCAACTTGAAGAGAATAAAGCCCACCTGCTTAAAGAACTCTATGAAAAAGTGAAAGATTGCAAGAATTGCCCCTTGCACAGAACAAGAACCAATCTTGTATTTGGGGAAGGGAGTCCGGAGGCTACCCTAATGTTTGTGGGAGAAGCACCCGGGAAAGAGGAAGACTTACAGGGAAGACCATTTGTAGGAGCTGCAGGTAAACTCCTCAGAGAAACCATAAAAAATTTGGGAATTTCAGAGAAAAAAATTTATATTGCCAACATTCTTAAGTGTCGCCCTCCTCAAAACAGAGATCCAAAACCAGAAGAAATTGCCCGCTGTATTCCCTATCTCAAAAAACAGATAGAGATAATAAAACCCAGAATAATCTGTACTCTCGGAAAATTTTCGACACAAAATTTACTTAACACCACAAAAGGTATAACTTATCTTAGAGGAAAAAAGCACACACTCCCTGGTGGAACTCTCCTTATTCCCACCCTTCATCCTGCAGCCTGCATCTACAAACCTTACTGGAAAGAAAAATTCCTGGAGGATCTTGATAAAGTAAAAGAAGAGCTTGATAGACTATCAGAATCACCTGCAAATGCTTTTGATTAACCTTAGATAATCTTTGAGGTGACGGGTAATAAGAAATTTTTCTTTAACAATTTTCCTGCCGACCTCTCCCATCTTTCGGGCACAAAGAGGGTTTCTTAAAAGATACTCCACTCTATCTGCTGCCTCTTCAACTGAGTTAACTAAAAATCCATTCTCGCCTTCTTTTATCTGAAGTCTTATCCCTCCCACATTACCTCCCACTACAGGGCGAGCTTTCCATAATGCCTCTGTTACAGTCAATCCAAATCCTTCTCTCAGAGACTTTTGAATTACAACATCAGCACTTCTTTGCAAAGCATTTATCTGCACAAAGCTATCAGGAGCAAGATTTAATATATGAATATCAGGATCATCCTTAGCTTCCCTTCTTATCTGCCTGAGAACCTCCGGTCCTTCCGGATCATCCCTTGCTTCTCCACCTGCTAAAATTAGCTGACAATCTACTCTCTTTTTAACCCTGCGGTAAACTTTTATAACTCCCACAGGATCTTTAAAATAATCAAAACGAGAAACCTGAAGTAAGATGGGTTTTTGAGGATAAATTTCCATTCTCCTGAGTATATCCTTTATCTGTGAGGTTGAAAGTTCCCTATTTTTCTCACTGAGAGGGTCTATAGAGGGAGGAATTATATAACAAGTAAAAGGCAGCGGTTGAACAAACTCCTGCATGGAAAATATAGCAGCATCGTACTTTTTAATATAAGTGGATAGAAAATCCCAGACCTTTCTGTCTGGATTGGAAAGATCTATGTGACATCTCCATATCCATTTATTATTTTTATTATTTTTCCTGGCTTCAATTAGAGCTGCGGGTTGAGGATCATGGATAATCACCACATCGGAGGTAAGATCAATTTTTTTAATATTTCTTTGGTTTACTTTTATATACTCCTTTAGCATATCCTCTGTTATACTCTCCTTCCTTCTTGAAGGGATAGCCTGTAGTAGATTATGAAAAAGCTTGGTCGTTCGAAAAAACTTCTCTGTTCCCTCAATAACCTCCCACCGACAGTCAATACCCACTAAGTTAAAAAGAGATACAATACTTCGCAATATTTCTGCTACCCCACCACCCTTAGAAGTTGAATTAACATGGACCACTGAGATTCCTTTAAGTCTTTTGACAAGATCAAGTATCTCTTCAATCTCACAGGGACCAACAATATCCTCATACAACCTTAGGTTTAAATGTCTCATATAACACCTATCCTTTAATAGACCCTGCTAAAATACCTCTTACAAAATAACGCTGCAGACCAAAAAAGACAGCAAGCGAGGGAATAATAGAGATAAACACCGCTGCAGTAAGAAGTTCCCAGTCCTGACCATAGGAGCCAACCAAACTGCTTATTTGAACGGTAACAGGAGCAACATCTGGTGTCCCCCCAAGATAAATAAGAGCAACCAGAAGATCGTTCCAAACCCACAAAAACTGAAAGATAGTAAGGGAAGCAATAATAGGTATAGAAAGCGGTAAAACGATACGCAAGAAAATATAAAAGGTATTTGCTCCATCTATAGAAGCAGAGTCAAAAAGCTCCTTTGGGAGTCCGGAGATATAATTATACAGCATGTATATAGCAAGGGGGAGT
>DRTT01000031.1 GCA_011372105.1 Candidatus Aerophobota bacterium | reverse complement strand
CCAAAATACCTGTGGTATCCCTTTCCCACAAGCTTTCCTTCTTTCACGATAACTGCACCCACCAGAGGATTAGGAGATACCTTTCCCTGACCTTTTTTTGCAAGAGAAAGAGCAAGCCTCATCCATTTTTCTTTATCTTCTATCTTTTTGAGTTCCATAATTCAAAAAAGGTTAAACAAGTCCTTCCTGAACAAGTATTTCTGCAATTTGAACAGCATTTAAGGCAGCACCTTTTCTTAAATTATCCGCAACAATCCACATATTTATGCTGTTTTGTGTTGATTCATCCTTTCTTATTCTGCCAACAAAAACCTCATCTTTTCCTGCTGCTTTAATTGGAAGAGGGTAAATATTTTTCTCGGGCTCATCCTCCACTACAACCCCGGGAGAATTTGAAAGAATCTCTCTCACCTCTTCCACAGATAGAGGCTTTTCTGTCTCAAGCGTTACTGCTTCAGAATGAGAGATAAATACAGGCACCCTGACACAGGTTGCGGTAACTTTGATAGAATCATCCTCCATTATCTTTCTTGTTTCATTCACAAGTTTCATTTCCTCTTCAGTATAACCTGAGGGAAGAAAACTACCAATATGGGGAAGGAGATTAAATGCAATCTGGTGAGGATAAACCCTGTTTAAAATTTTCTCTCTCTTTAAAAAATTTTCACTTTGTTCTTTAAGTTCTGAAATTGCCTCTTTGCCTGTCCCTGATACAGACTGAAAAGTTGAAACCACCATCCTCCTTATTTTTGCCTTTTTGTGAAGAGGATTTACAGCAACAACAAGCTGAATTGTGGAACAGTTGGGATTTGCTATTATACCTTTGTGAGATTTCAAGGCGTGTGGATTTACCTCTGGCACAACCAAGGGAACACCCTTTTCCATCCTGAAGGCACTACTGTTATCAATTACCACTGCTCCTTTTTTTGCAAACTCAGGTGAAAACTCTCTTGATACAGAGGCACCTGCAGAAAATAAAGCTATATCTATATTTTCAAAAGAAGATAGGGCAAGATTTTCCACTTTTATCTTTTCTTTTTTAAACTCTACCACTTTACCCTCAGACCTCTCTGAGGCAAAGGCTCTTAAATTTTTAACAGGAAAATTTCTCTGGGAAAGGGTTTTGATCATCTCCTCTCCCACTGCCCCTGTTGCTCCCACAACAGCTACATTATAACCTGAGCTCAATTTTTTTCCTCCCTCTCTTTATCTAATTCAAAAGCCCTGTGCAGAACTTTCATCGCTTTTTTTCCTTCTTTTCTTTTTATAGCACAGGAAATTTTTATCTCAGATGTGGAAATCATATCAATGTTTATTCCTGCATCGCCTAAGGTTTTAAACATTTTAGCAGCAACACCAGGATGAGATTGCATTCCAGCTCCCACTATGGATACCTTTGCTATATCTGAGTCATAACTTATCTCTTCTACCGGAAGCTCTTTTTTTACCTTTTCCATTGCTCTTTTTGTCTCTGTGAGGTCTCTTTCCTCAACTGTAAAGGAAATGGTGTTTTTACCCTGGCGGGGACTTGATTGAACGATCATATCCACATTTACATTTTCTTCTGCCAGTTTTCCAAATATAAATCCAGCAACTCCTGGTTTATCCGGTACTCCTCTTACAGTTACCTTTGCCTGTGTTTCACTTAAAGCAATACCTGTTACCACAAACCCCTCTAAAGGCTCTTCTACAAGTTTGTTATCCATTTCTCCCTCTTTAATTTTAATAATTTAGTTAACAAGTGTTCCTTCTTCCTCGCTGAAGCTTGACCTTATGTGTAGAGGAATACGAAATTTTTTTGCAATTTCAACTGCTCTTAAATGAAGAACTTTAGCGCCAAGGCTTGCAAGCTCAAGCATCTCATCATAAGATATCCTCTTGAGTTTTCTTGCCTCGGGAACAATGCGAGGGTCAGCGGTAAAGACGCCTTCAACATCGGTATATATCTCACATATATCTGCTTTTAAAGCAGCAGCAAGAGCCACCGCAGTTGTATCTGAGCCTCCTCTTCCCAGAGTGGTTATTCTATTATCAGGAGTTATTCCCTGAAAGCCTGCAACTACCGTTATATTCCCCTTTTCAAGTTCATCAAGAATTCCCTGCGTGTCTATCTTTAAAATACGTGCTTTGGTATGAGCATCGTCAGTTATTATTTTTCCCTGATAAGCACTAAAGGCAACAGCTTTTTCACCTTTTGCACTGATAGCAGATGCAAGAAGTGCAGCTGAAACCATCTCCCCTGTGGACAGGAGAAGATCAAGTTCTCTTTTTGGAGGATCAGGATTTACCTGGTGCATCAATTTTATTAAATTGTCCGTTGTATCTCCCATTGCTGAGACAACCACGACAACTTTGTTATTTTCTCCTTTGGTTTTTATAATTCTTTCTGCTATTTTTTTTATTCTCTCAGTGGTTGCAACAGAGGACCCTCCATACTTTTGAACTATTAAAGCCAATCTTCCACCTCGCTTTTTTCTAATTTTTTTAGCTGACTTAAAACAAAATCCCTTATTTTCTTAACAGAAGGGAAAGGGTTAACAAGTTTTCCCTCTCTAATCATTAACTTAAGAAGAGGAACCATTTTTTCTCCACACTCACAGGATGGTATATCTTCACTCCAGGGTAAAATTCTGCCAGCACCACAGGCAGGACATCTCCATACCTGTTTTTTTCCTGAATGTTTCCCTTTTTTTGCTATAGGTTTTTTATCTATTTCCACAATATCAAGGGCAAAATCAACCACCGGAGCATTACTTATCCAGGTTCCAACTCCAAAAGCATCGGCTACCTGGTTTAATTGGCGTATCTTCTTTTCATTAAGTCCTCCAGAAACAAAAAGTTTTACGTGATTGAAACCTCTCAAATCAAGTTCCCATCTTATTTCTTTCAATATTGCAAGTATGTCACCTCTCCTTGAAGCAGGAGTGTCTATTCTAACTGCAAAAAGTTTTCTACCAAGCTCATCTGCCACCCTTAGAGCTTCAAATTTTTCATCCCCAAGAGTGTCAATAAGTGCAACTCTTTTTACCTGCGGCTCTATCACCTCATCAAAGAGTTTTATTGATTTAAGTGTATCCCCTGCAAGAAGGACAAGACTGTGAGGAATTGTACCAACAGGTTCCTCCTCAAGAAATCTTGCACTTTCTTTAACAGCTACTCCATCACATCCTCCTATATAAGAGGACCTGTCTATCATTAGAGTTATCCCGGGATGCATTCTCCTTGCTCCAAAATGATAAACAGGCTTCCCCCCAGATGCGAGTTTACATCTTGCTGCTCTTGTTGCTATTCCTGATGCCTGACATAGAAAACCCAGAAGGCAGGTCTCGTATGCTGCAAAATCACTGTATTTTCCTTCAATAAGAAGGACAGGCTCCATAGCATGAAACAAAGTTCCCTCTGGCATTGCCCAGACATTAACCGGCAGTCCTTCAAGAAGAGTTAGAGCCTCCTCTATTCCTCCAAGAATTGCCCACCTGTAATCTGAGGGAAGTTCTCTTGCTCTTACCTCAGCTGCCACAACCTTATCAAGCCCCTTTTCCTTTATTATTTTTATTGTTCTCTCAAAATAAACATCTGTTATAACAGCATTTTTTATTTGATCCTCACTGAATATGTGAAACATAATTTTTCTCCCCAAAATTATTGACAAAAATTATATTATAATTTATCCCCCCATGTCAATATTTAGTCTTAAGGAAAATTACATTTCTTCTGCTCTATGGCAGGCTACAAAGTGTCCTTCGCTTATTTCCCTTAAGGAAGGCTCCTTTTTCCTACACACTGCACGGACATAAGAGCAGCGGGGATGAAATCTGCATCCTGAAGGAGGATTTATGGGGCTTGGCACATCCCCTGTAAGAACTATGCGTTTTTTTGCAAGTTTTATCTCGGGCTCAGGTATAGCAGAAATCAGTGCCTTTGTATAAGGATGTTTAGTTTCAGAGAAAATTTTTTCTGTGGGAGCAAGTTCTATCACCTTTCCAAGATACATCACTGCTATCCTTTTTGCTATGTATTCTACCACCATGAGATGATGGGTAATAAAAAGATAAGTGAGATTAAGTTCTCTTTGAAGGTCTTTTAAAAGATTTAAAATCTGTGCCTGAACCGAAACATCAAGGGCAGAGGTGGGCTCGTCAAGAACTATAAATTCAGGATTTGTGGCAAGAGCTCTTGCTATGGCTATTCTCTGTCTTTGCCCTCCACTGAATTCATGAGGATATCTGAAAAGATGGTCCTCTGTCAGACCAACTTTTTTTAACAGGGAAAGAGCTCTTTCTTCCACATTCTTTGTTATCTTATGTATCTTAAGAGGCTCACCTACGATATCTTTTATTAACATCCTTGGATTAAGAGAAGAGGAAGGGTCCTGAAACACTATTTGCATCTTTTTTCTTATTTGTTTCAGTCTTTTCCCCTTAAAGGTGGAAATATCATATTTTTTTCTTAAAAGAATAAGTTCGGGGGAGTTTCCATCCTCAGAAAGATAAAGCTTTTTTATTTTTTCTCTAACATCCCTGGGTGTATCAAAAAATACAAGGCCCTCTGTTGGCTCAAGAAGACGCAGAATTGTCTTTCCCAGCGTTGTCTTACCACATCCTGATTCACCAACAAGTCCAAGACACTCACCTCTTTTTATCTCAAGACTAACTCCATCAACTGCCTTTACATCTCCTATTCTCTTTTTAAAAACCCCTCCAAGTATGGGGTAATATTTTTTGAGGTTTTTAATCTCCAGCACAGTGTCATTCATTTTTAATTTCTCTTGTCTTAATCTTTATAAAAATGGCATGCTACAAAATGGTCCTTGTAGACTTCTCTTATTTCAGGCCTCTCTTTTGTGCATTTTTCCTTTGCTTTCGGGCAGCGGGGATGAAATCTGCATCCTGAAGGAGGATTAACAAGGTTAGGAACACTTCCCTTTATGCTCTCAAGCTTTCTTGTCCCTCTTCTTGGAATTGACTTTAACAGAGCTTCTGTATAGGGATGAAGAGGATTTTCAAAAAGTTCCTCCATTTTTGTAAGTTCGCATATATTCCCTGCATACATTACAGCAATCCACTTGCACATTTCAGCCACAACTCCAAGATCATGCGATATAAAAAGCACAGAGGTGTTAAGTTCCTCTTTTAAAGACCTTATAAGGTCAAGGATTTGAGCCTGGATAGTAACATCAAGATTTGAAGTGGGCTCATCTGCAATTAAAAGTTTTGGATGGCAGGCAAGAGCAATGGCAATAACAACTCTTTGCTGCATTCCTCCTGAGAGCTGGTGAGGGTATCTTTCCACCACTTTTTCCGGGTTTGGTATACCCATCCTGCGCAGAAGATTTACAGATTTCTGGATAGCTATTCTTTTTATAATTTTTTCTTTATTTTTGATAAAAGGTAAGAAGGAGAAAATTTTTACAAGAGGGGAGTTTGGATTTTTCTGAGCAATTTCACATAACTTTTTCTCTGTCTTTAGCTTAAATTTTTTTAAAAAAGAGGTTCCTTCTACATCAATTTCCCTTTGAATTTTCTTTATAGCTTCTCTTAAAAGCTCTTTTTCTCTGTGAAAGAGGAAACTTTCTGCAATCTGGTCTCCTATTGTATATACAGGATTGAGGGCAGAACTTGGTTCCTGAAAAATCATGGATATTTCGTTCCCCCTTATAGCCTGCATAAAAGCTTCACTTTGATTGAGAAGATTGATATATCTTGATTTTCTCCCCTTTGCAAGGTTAAAAATCACCTCTCCCTCTTCTATCTTACCAGGAGGAGGAACAAGTCTTATAATGGAAAGAGAGGTAACACTTTTTCCACAACCTGTCTCTCCAACAAGACCCAGAGTATCTCCTCTTTCTATTTTAAAACTCACTTTCTCAAGTGCCTT
>DRTT01000138.1 GCA_011372105.1 Candidatus Aerophobota bacterium | reverse complement strand
ATTTTCCTGCAAGTTCATGTCCATGCAAAGGAAGACCAGCCTCTGTTCTGAGCGAATCTCTTGCTCCTAAACCACAAGGTTTGAGATTAAACTTTCTGCCTTTTTCTAAGATAAGATTCCAGAAAAATGAGGCATCATCTGGATGAAGGTAAAACTCGTAGCTAAATTCCTCTCCTGTGTAACCTGTACGGGAAATTATCATCTTGATTCCGGATATTTTTGCCTCTATAAACTGATTTTTCTTCAGCCTTTTTATATCTTCCTGTAATTTTTTATCTTCTACAATGCTCTCAAGTATTAAAATTGATGCAGGTCCCTGAAGAGCTATATCAATTTTTCTTTCCTTTCCTGCTGAGATATCTTTTAAGTCTCTGATTTTTACCACTTCTTTTACTTCTCTTGGCGGGTAACTTTTATCTATCAGGTATTTTTTAGAATTAACAGCCTCAAGCCATCTCAAAACCTTTTTTTGATTGGCAGCATTGCAGATAATCATATATTTATCTTTTTCCAAGCAGTAAATCATTATATCATCTATCACATTTCCATCAGGATCAAGAAGGAAACTATACTGACATTCACCCTGTTTTATCCATCTAACGTAGTTTGTGGTGGCTACATCCAGAAAATCTACAGCTCCCTCTCCACTTACCTCTATGACTCCCATATGACTTACATCAAAAATCCCTGCTGCTTCTCTTACTGCTTTGTGTTCCTCAGTGATACTTGTATAATAAAGGGGCATCTCCCATCCGGCAAATTGGGTGAACTTTGCTCCTAATTTCACATGATCTTCATACAGAAAAGATTTTTTGATTTCTTTTTCCTCTTTCTCAAAGAAAAATTCTTCTTTTTTTATCTTTAAAGGTAAATTGTCCTGGAAGAATAGTCTCTGTCCGATAAAATAAGGTTTTGACAGGTCAAAATAAGAGGGGAATTCTTTATACAAAGATAAAGCATCTGGATTTGTTGTTTTATTATTTAAGTTAAAATGACCTTTAAGGTCTTTTATATCAATTTTTAGAGAAGTTTTAAGCTGATTTAAAACATTCTCTTTATTATCTGTTACATCCTCCACCACCACAGGTCCCTGAATTTTAGCAAATATATCTTGAGGATCAAAGATAATGTACCCATCTGAAAGTCCTTCCAGCCAGGATTTTACTTTAGAAATATTTTGCAGGTTTGTTACAATTAAAAAAGAATCTCTTCCTCTCTCATCAGAATGGAGACGAAAAACCAAAACCTCCTCAATAAGTTTTCCCTCGCCATCAAGGAGAAACGAAGAGATTCCCCTGCCAGGTTCAAGAGAGGATATATCGCAGGTCAATACCTCCTGTAGAAAAGGCTTTGCTCTTTCTCCTGTTACCTTCAAAATTCCCACATCACTTTTTTTTGACTCGGAAGTCTTCTGAAAAGAGGCAATTTCAAAAACACTTTTGCTTTGTTCTATTTTACCTTCTTTTTCTTCAATAAGTTTTTTTACCTCTTTTTTTACCTCCTGAATTATTTCAAGTCTTATTTTTCCTCTGAAAAGGTCTCCTCTGAGCCCCCTGTAATAGAAAGGATAAATATTGGTGAGGACTTCGTAAATGAGGTCTGCTATTTTTTCCATTTCTTTTTTTTCAAATCCTCTCTGTGTAACCCAGGGTGTTCCAAGTCTTATACCACTTGCCTCAGCAGCAGTTCTATCACCGGGGATGGTGTTTTTATTAACTACAATATCGCACAGATCAAGGATACGAGCAGCTGCTTCTCCTTTTAAGGGAAAATCTGTTTTTGTCCTTATAGCATTCAAGTCAACAAGCAAAAGATGAGTGTCTGTTCCTCCATAAACTAACTTCAACCCCTTTTTCTTTAAAGATGAAGCCAGGGTCTTGGCATTTTCAACTATTTTTTTTTGAAGTTTTTTAAACTCTTCACTCCGGGCAATTTTAAATGCAACTGCCATTGCTGCTATCTTGTTAATGTGGGGTCCTCCCTGTTCTCCAGGAAAAACAGCCTCGTCTATTAATTTAGCTTTTTTTCTATCTGTAGTCAAGATACAGGCACCTCTTGGACCACAAATAGTTTTGTGGGTTGTGAAGGTGATAACATCGGCAAAACCTACAGGATTAGGATACACTCCAGCAATTACCATTCCTGCAACATGGGCAATGTCCGCGAGCAGGATTGCTCCTACACTGTCGGCAATTTCTTTGAATTTTTTCCAGTCAACACTCCAGGGATAAGCACTGTAACCTGCAATTATTATCTTAGGTCTGTGCTGCAGGGCAAGGTTTTTAATAACTTCGTAATTAAGTTTTCCATTTTCCGGGTCAGGTTCATAGGATATTACATTGTAGTATTTGCCGGAACGGTTAAATTCGCTGCCATGGGTAAGATGCCCTCCACATGATAGCGACATACCCATTATGGTATCACCGGGTTTTAGGAAAGCTGCATAAACAGCATTATTTGCAGATGCTCCTGATAATGGTTGAACATTAACGAATATCTTATCAGCACTCACCTTATCTGTTGCAAAGCACTCTGCTGCTCTCCTCTGAGCGAGAGATTCAACAAAGTCAGCAAATTCCACCCCTTTATAAAAGCGTCTATCAGAATAGCGTCTGTAATGAGCAAGCTGATAGTCTATATAAAGCAGAGCTTTTTCATCATTTTCCTCGCTCATTCTCCGGGGTGGATAACCCTCAGCGTAGAGATTTGTGAAAGGTGATGCCAATGCTTCCAGAACAGGTTTGGGACAGATACTCTCTGAGGGTATAAGGATGATTTTTTGTTGTTGACGATAAGTCTCAAGTTTGATGATACGCTCTATATCAGGGTCTACTCTGGAAATATCTTCCTTGAGGTAACATAGATAATTTCTGTCTTTATTGTCCATTTTTATCTCTCTACCGCTTTTTTTATTCTTTTCAGTCCCTCCAGTATGTCTTCTTTGGAGGTTGCATAGGAAAGTCTTATATACTCCTCTTTTTCTCCTTCATTTTTACTCCCGAAGCAAGTTCTACCAAGGACTGCTACATTTGCCTCGTAGAGAAGATATTCCTGCAACTCTCTTGAGTCTTTGAGGCCGAGATTATGACAAACCTCTGTCACGTTGGGATATATGTAAAAAGCTCCTTTTGGTTTAAGACATTTTATTCCTTTAATTTTATTTAAACCCTCCCAGATAAGGTCTCTTCTTTTTCTAAATTCCTTCACCATGGCAAAAGAATCATCTTGGGGTCCTTCTAAAGCTTCAATTCCTGCATGTTGAATGAAAGTAGTTGTACAGGAGTTAACATTTGTCTGGATTCTGGTAATATCCTGTGCCAGGTCTTTTTTCATCACTCCGAACCCGAGTCTCCAGCCGGTCATAGCATAGGTTTTTGAAAAACCATCAATCAGAATTGTTCTCTCTTTCATTCCAGGAATGGAAGCTATACTCTTAAACTCTCCATCATAGATAATCCGGCAGTAAACCTCATCTGACATAACCCAGATGTCTTTTTCTCTTGCAATTCTGGCAATAAATTCTAAATCTTTTTGAGTTAGGGTACCTCCCGTGGGATTGTGTGGAGAATTTATAATGATCATTTTTGTTTTATCTGTTATTTTTGCTTCAAGCTGCTCGGGGTCAAAACTAAATTCTTTTTCTTCCAGGAGGGGAAGAGGGACAGGTTTTGCTCCTACAAAATTTATAAATGATTCGTAAATGGGAAACCCCGGATTGGGATATATTACCTCATCTCCTTCGTCAACACAGGCAAGAAGACTGTAGGCTATTATTGGCTTTGCTCCAGGGGTTACCACCACCTCGTCAGGGTCTACATCTATACCTCTTGTTCTGGAAATATAGCGGGCAATTGATTCTCTTAAGGGGAGAATACCCTGTGAGGGTGAATAGTGAGTATATCCTTCTTTAAGTGCGTTTATTGCTGCATTTTTTATATTTTGTGGAGTGTCAAAGTCAGGCTCTCCTATGCAGAAACTTATTATATTTTTGCCTTCTCTTTTAAGTTCATTCACCTTGGCTAAAACTTCAAAAGCAGTTTCTGTTCCTAACCTTTGCATTCTTTCTGCTTTTTGCATACTTTTCTCCTTTGTTTAATATATTTTTTATATTTTTTGCACTTGTATCATATGTAAAAGATTATGTCAAGAATTTTTTCCTTTTTTCTCCAAACTTTCTTTCACTGTAAATAAGCCAGAACTTCTTTATTTACCAGGTTAGGAGGAACCTTTCCATTCAAACCAGCTACCAAATTGGTAGCTGCCATGGTGGCCATCTTTGTCCGAGTTGCAATAGAAGCACTTCCAATATGAGGAACGACTATTACATTAGGAAGCTCAGACAATCCCGATGTT
This sequence comes from Candidatus Aerophobota bacterium, assembly GCA_011372105.1. Next base: position 1,542 of record DRTT01000138.1, on the reverse strand, counting down.
AAATACGGTTCATTCTCGTACACATCCAAGGCAGCTCCTGCGATCCAGTTTTCTTTCAGAGCACGAACAAGTGCTTTCTCATCTACTATGGGGCCACGGGCAACATTAATTAAAAAAGAGGTTTTTTTCATCATTCTCAGCTCTTTTTCTCCAATTAAATGATGTGTTTCAGGAGAAAGTGGGGTGTGAATGCTGACAAAGTCAGAAGTTGAAAGAAGTTTTTCTAAGGAGACAAACTCTGCTCCTAATTCCTTTTCAACCTCTTTTGGAGCTTTCTGAACATCATTATAAAGAATCTTCATTTCAAATCCTTTTGCTCTTTTTGCCACAGTTTTCCCGATTCTTCCAAAGCCAATGATACCAAGTGTTGCATGATGAACATCAGAGCCCAAAAAAAGCATAGGATCCCATCCTTTAAATTTTCCCTCTCTTGTAAATTTATCTGCTTCCACAATTCTCCTTGCTATCCCCATTAAAAGAGCCCAGGTAAGGTCAGCTGTGGTATCGGTTAAAACACCCGGGGTATTTGTCACCATAATTTTTCTTTTAGTCGCTTCTTCTACATCAATATTGTTATATCCCACAGCGTAGTTGCTGATTATTTTAAGGTCTGAGGCCTCATCCAATACCTCTTTATCAATTGTATCTGTGAGCAGACACAAAAGGCCGTCTATTTTTTTTATCTCTTTCATTAATTCATCTTTTGTGAGAACTCTATCATAGGGATTAACTTTTACCTCGCAGGTTTTCTCCAGAATATCAATTCCTTCTCTGGGTATTTTTCTTGTTACAAAAACCTTTGGTTTCATTGCATTCTCCTGGATAGTTTTTCATCTTTTGTTATTGTAAAGCATGACAGAGGATTTTATTGTTTTTAGGGTTGCTATTTTCATTTTTTGAATATATCAAAAATATCTCTTTTGTATTTTTAATATACGCAATATAAAAAATATGTCAAATAGAAATTTCAAGCAAAAAAGGATAGAGTCAAAGCTATAAATAAGCCAGGAAATTGTTTTTTATATTTTTTGTTTATAATTGGGATTTTATTTTTTCTATAAAGGACTCTGTGTGTGAAGCTAAAATATCAGAGGCAAGGTCCTTGTCCCTTTTTTCAATAGCAGTGATAAGTTTTTGGAAATCCTCTTTAAATGTGTATACGAAGGATTTATCTTTTGGCAGAATCCATAATCTCAGGACTCTATCTCTTAAGGCTTGCAACATTTGATAAAGTACCTCATTGTGAGTTGCCATATTCATAAGGTCATGGAATTGGGAGTCCAGCTTTATTATCTCCTTTTCATTCAGATCCTCTTTAAATTTCTTAATAAAGTTTTTCATTCTCTCTATCTCTTCTTCCGTCGCTCTTTCTGCTGCCAATTTTCCGGCTATTTTTACAAGTGGCCTTCGCACCTCCATTACATCAATAAGATCTTTGAATTCAACAGAGCTTATGTAAACTCCGCTGTAGGGAACTATTTTAACAAGTCCTTCGGCATCAAGGCGAATTAAAAGCTCTCTTAAGGGGGTTCTTCCTATGTT
>DRTT01000033.1 GCA_011372105.1 Candidatus Aerophobota bacterium | reverse complement strand
GCTGGCCCTCCTCTAAAAACCTCTGTTATAACAACTCCCCTCTCTTTTTCCCCTATATCATACCTTTGACGAAGCTCAGGGGTTATCTCACTTACCTTTACCCCAAGAAGCTTTTCCTCCAGCTCTCCTCTTGCCTCTACTATTTTTTCCGGCTTTGGCGCAGTGTAAAGCTCAATCTCAATTTTCCTGCCTTCTCTCACAACAGTAAGTTTTATCTTCTCCCCGATTTTTGTCTTTAATACAGCCTCTCTCAGATCAAGAGGAGTATTCACCGGAGTATCGTTAACCTCCTGAATAACATCTCCAGGTTTTATTCCTGCCTTTTCTGCAGGAGATGAGGGAACAACATCTGCCACAAGAACTCCCTTTTCAACACCAAATTTTTTAGCAAGCTCTGGAGTTAACTCCTGCATGTAAATTCCAATCCATGGCCACTTTATCTCACCATACTTCACAAGACTCTGAAGGAGAACCTTTGCCTTATTTATTGGGATTGCAAAACCAATCCCCACCGAGCCACCAGTTGGAGAAAGAATTGCTGTATTTATTCCTATAACCTCTCCATAAATATTTATAAGAGGACCACCACTGTTTCCCGGATTGATAGAAGCATCTGTTTGAATAAGATCAGCATAAATTCTTCTTTCCCCGCCTTCTCCCCCTGCCTGGATAGCTCTTCCTGTAGCGCTTATAACACCAACTGTCACTGTAGGCTCGTATTTTTTGTTAAGTTCTGAAAGAGCAAACCCAAAGGGATTCCCAAGAGCTATAACCCACTCACCAACCTGAAGATTGCCAGAATTACCCAAAACAACATGGGGAAATTCTCCCTCACCTTCTATCTTCAAAACAGCAATATCTGATTCAACGTCGGTTCCCACAATCTTTGCCTTGTAGCTTTTATTATTGGATAGAGTAACTGTTATTTTATCCCTGTCAACACCATGAATGACATGCTCGTTGGTAAGAATGTATCCATCTTTGTTTATAATCATTCCTGAGCCAAGTCCTCTTTGTTTGAACTCTCTCTGAGGAAACTCCTCAAAAAACCTGCGGAAAAACTCATCAAAATCCTCAAAGGGTGGACCAAAACCAATTCCTGGAACACTCACCGTCCTTTCAGTAGATATGCTCACAACTGCAGGACTTACCTTTTTTATAGCCTCAATTATCTTTCCCTCAAAACTTTGAGGATCAACAGGGTGAGGTTTTACACTTTCCTCAAAAAGTGGACCTTTTAAATTAAGCTTCTCTGCCTGAACAAAGGAGACAAAAATAAAAGAGGTTATAAAACAGAAAGTTACAATCAAAGACAAAAACAAAACTATTTTTTTCTTTTTCCAGCCTTTTTTCATTTTATATCCTCCCTTGGAAAAAGATGCTTTTATTTTTGACAATTATCACAGAAATAAGTTCCTCTACCTCCAATTTTTTTCTTCTTTATTGGAGCCCCACACCTGAGACACCTTTCCCCCTCTCTTCCATAAACCTTAAGATGAGGAACATAGCCTCCCTCTTTTCCCTCAAGGTCAAGGTAAGCATCAACTGATGATCCTCTGTATTTTATAGCCTCCTCAAGAACCTCAAGAAGACTTTTGTAAATTGCTTCAATCTCTTTATCAGTGAGCTTTGATGCATTTTTTTCCGGATGAACTTTTGCTCTGTAGAGGCTTTCCTGAGAGTAGATATTGCCAATACCTGCTATTACCTTCTGGTCCATTAAAAGTGGTTTTATCCTGCCTTTTTTGCTTTTAATTCTTTTTTTAAACTCATCAAGGGTGAAATCCGGGGAAAGAGGCTCAGGACCCATTTCCTTAATTGCTGGCAGGGATTCCATTTCCTCACGGGTTAAAAGATGAACATCAGCAAAACCTCTTATATCAGCAAAAAAAAGCCTTGTTTTATCTTCAAAGAAAAAAACTATCCGCACATAATCAGGTTCCTTTTCTTTCTCTGAAAAAAACAAAAGTCTTCCTGTAAGCTTTAAATGAAAAACAAGAAAGTCACCCGAGTCAAGAGCAACAAGAAGGTATTTTCCTCTCCTCTTAATATCCTCTATAATCCTTCCTTCAATCCTTTTCTTAAACTCCTGAGGTGAAGGAAAACGAATATTTTTTTCATTCCTCACTTCAACCTTTACTATCCTTTTCCCCTTAACCCTATTTATCATATCCTGTCTTATAGTCTCCACCTCGGGAAGCTCTGGCATTTTCCCCTCTTTTTAAGTTTTATTACTTTTTGTAAATAATAATACAATGAGGGAAAAATGCAAATAAGAGAAAAGGCAGGTGAAAGTTTAAACCCTAATTAATCAAGCACCCAGAAGATTTTTTATTGAAGAGATAACCCTTCTCTCGTTTGGTAAAAATGCCTTCTCAAGCACAGGTGAGGAAGGCGGTGGAACATTGGGAGCTGCCACTCTGACCACAGGAGCATCAAGAAAGTCAAATGCTTTTTCCTGAATCTGTGCCGCAATTTCTGCTCCAAACCCCATAAACTTCACAGCCTGATGGACAACAAGAGCTTTTCCTGTCTTCTGAACAGACCTTAATACAGTCTCAATATCAAGAGGATAAAGGGTGCGAATATCAACAATCTCTGCCTCTATATCCTCCTCCTCAAGTTTTTGAGCAGCCTTCAGACAAACAGGAACCATGGAAGACCAGGTTATAAGGGTAACAGCTTCCTTTGAAGTATCTGCTTCTCTTACCACTTTCGCTTTGCCAAGTGGAATAAGGTACTCTTCCTTTGGAACTTTACTTTTTGCAAGATTTTCCTCGTAAAGATTCTGGTGTTCAATAAATATTACAGGATTATCATCTCTTATGGAGTATAAAAGCATCCCTTTTGCATCATAGGCACAGGAAGGAGCAGCAATTTTTAATCCCGGAATATGAGCAAGAATTGCTTCAAGGCTTTGAGAGTGCTGTCCTGCGTATCCCTTTCCTCCCCCAATTGTTGTCCTTATTGTAAGAGGCAAAACAGCCTGTCCCCCCGACATGTATTTCCATTTTGCTGCCTGATTTGCAACCTGGTCCATAGCCTGCAGGATAAAATCAATATACATTATCTCAACAACAGGCCTTAAACCCCTCAAGGCTGCTCCAATTCCGCTTCCAATAATTGCCGATTCCGAAATGGCTGTGTTGAAAACCCTGTCTCTTCCAAAGGCCTCAAGAAGTCCTCTTGTGACATTATAGGCACCCCCGTAGTCAGCAATATCCTCCCCCCACAAAACAACTCTCTTGTCCCTTGCCATCTCCTGAAACAAAGCCTCAGTTATGGCTTCCCTGTAAGTTATCTCTTTTTCAGGGTCCCTTTCCAAAAGGGGAAGTTTTTTAAAAACGGGGGGATTTTTAAATTCATCAGGAACCTTTTCAGAAAAGGTGCTACTGAAAAGACCAAAATACATATTTTTCGGATCAGGGCTTTTTGCCTCAGCTGCCTTAATCGCCATCTCCTCGTTTCTTTTTCTTGCCTCTTTTTTAAAACGTTCGAATTCTTTCTCTGTTATAATACCCTCTTCAATAAGTTTTTTGGGGAAGGTTTTAAGAGGCTCAACTTCTTTCCAGGCTCCAAGTTCCTCCTGTGCTCTATAGTCATCCCCTTTATCCTTTACACTGTGGCCAAGAAGCCTTGAGCACCAGAACTCAAGAAAACAGGGTCCTTTTCCCTCTCGAGCAATCTCTGTTGCTCTTCTTACAGCATCTCTCACAGCAAGAGGATCCATTCCATTAACAATCTCAGCGTGCATTCCCTCCTTATTATATCCAAAGCATCTTTCCGCAAGAAAATCTATTCCCGTAACCTCACCTCTTTGCTGTCCTGTCATTCCATATTGATTGTTGACAACACAGAATATTACAGGAATCCCAAATTTTTTCTCCATTAAACCATTTGTAAACTGAGCCATGCACGCCATATTCATTGCCTCATGAGCTATACCGTTGTTAAAAGCACCATCTCCTGCAAAGCAAAGCGTAACCTTCCCATCTTCAAGATATCTTGAGGCAATTCCAGAGCCAACTGCCATACCAAGACTTCCCCCCACAATGGCATTTGCTCCAAGATGACCTCTTCTGAAGTCAGCAATATGCATAGAACCTCCTCTCCCTCTACACCAGCCAAATTCCTTTCCGAAAAGCTCAGCTATTGCCCTGAAAAGGTAAACTCTTAAAGCCTGTTCCTCAAGTTCCTCACGAGTTTTCCCTTCCTGTGAAAACCCGAGAAAATCACATATCTCCCTGTGCTGTTCTTCGGAGAGAAAATTTAAAAGGGCGGTATCATCCATCCTTTTTGTAGCAAAGTAACCTTTGGCAAGAGCGTCTCCATGCCCACGATGAGTGCTTGTAATTAAATCATCGGGCAAAATTGCAGAAATCGCTCCTGCTGAAACTGCTTCCTGACCTATTGAAAGATGAGTTGCTCCAATATAAAGGTACTTCAAAGGGCCGTATTTTCCCTTATTCACCCTTAACTCATAGATCATCTCCTCAAGGGACCTTATGTAAAGCATACACTTTAATATATCTATGCAATCTTTTTTTGTTAAACCACCTTTCTCAAGTTCTTCTCTCAAAGATTTTTTGTACTGAAATTTGGGAATTTTACCCCTAACCTCAAGAATCTCCGGAGTAAAATCAGGTAAAATAATTATCTCCCTTACCATAACCTTATGCCTCCTTTTTAATCTCTCAGCTTCTAAAGAAGCTTTTTATTGGGTATAACACATAAAAAGCCAAAGGGGGTATCTCCTGTATTTTTCAGCCTGTGCTTTTCATGAGGAGGAATGTAAATTACATCTCCAAATTTTACATCAATCTCCTCCTCCCCCAGAAGAACTTTCCCTTTTCCTTTCAGGATAAAAACACCATGGTCGTGGGGGTGGCTGTGAAGAAAAGTCCACCCCCCAGGTTCAACTTCAAAGTAACGGATAACAAAATAAGGTGCACCTTCTTTTTCTCCTATTAGCACTTTCTTTGTGACAGATTTTGCTTCTTCCGAATTGTAAGATTCCTCTCTAACCTCCTCCCAGAAAAACTTCCCCTCTTTTTCGTAAAATCTGTGCACTTTCCCCATAATCTTACCTATTCTTTTGAAAACTGCTCTTTTTCTATCTGCATAATCTTTTCCACTTTAGGAGCAGAGCGTCCCCCCTGAAATTCTGACTTGAGCCAGGCATCAACAAGCATCTTGGCAAGTTCAACTCCAATAACAAAAGCACCCATGGTCATTATCTGAGCATTGTTTGACTTCCTTGATCTCTCTGCTGAATAAACATCATGGCAGCAAGCAGCTCTTATTCCCCTCACCTTGTTGGCAGCAATTGCCATCCCTATACCTGTTCCACATATTAAAATTCCCCTGTCAAATTCCCCCTTTGCAACAGCCTCTGCAACCTCTTTTGCCTTATCAGGATAATCAATGGGGTCCTTTGTCATCACACCAAAGTCCTTATACTCAACTCCCTTTTCCTTCAAAAAATCACAGATAGCATTTTTTAACTCAAGCCCATTGTGATCACAGCCAACAGCTATTTTCATTTAAAACCTCCTTAAAACTTTTTATTTCTCCTTGCTGTAAAAACTTTTTTCAAGCTGAATTAAAGACTTTGCTGTATTCTCATCTGTAATCAGTATATTGATAAACCTCCCATGAAGTGCACCCAAAATTGATTTTACTTTACCTTTCCCTCCTGCAACTCCAATAACCTTTTCCATTTTTCTAAGCTTTTCAATGGGAACACTTATAATCCTGCGATGAAGTTCACAGTTCACCTTCTTTCCCTCAATATTGAAAAACTGGGCCATGATATTGCCAACTGCTCCCTCTTTCATCAAAATCTCTGTTTCAGGAAGACTTATGTAGCCAAGCTGAGCAAGTGTATTCTCCCTTCCCACCTCTCCAATTCCAACAAGGCAGTAGTCTGCAAGCTCTGCCATCTCCAGCGCTTTTTTAACG
>DRTT01000149.1 GCA_011372105.1 Candidatus Aerophobota bacterium | reverse complement strand
TCCTCCCCTTCCACCTCATAAGCAAGTTTTTTTTCCCCTATATCAATGTATTCTTCAACCTCTCCCCCGTTTTGCCCGATAAAACCTCTTATTTCTTCTTTTATTTCTTTTATCCCCTCTTCTTCCAATTTTGGTCTTAAAGCAAAAACCATCTCATATAGTTGCACCTTATCACCCTCCTGTAAGCTTATAAGGCAAAATGGAAGTGAATAATATCTCCGTCTTTTACCAGATAGTCTTTACCTTCAAGCTTTACTTTTCCTTCAGCTTTTGCTTTCTTGAGGTCTCCTGTTTTAATTAACTCTTCTGCCTCAATTACTTCTGCTTTAATAAAGCCTTTCTTCATGTCAGAGTGAACTTTCCCCGCTGCTTCAACTGCTGAAGTTCCCTTTTTTATTGAGTAAGCTCTTATTTCCTTGCCCCCTGTTACAGTAAAAAATGTAATAAGACCTAACTTTTCAGCAATCTCCTTTGCCAGCTTATCAATTGCTCTTTCCTTTATCCCCATCTCCTTTAAGAAAATTTCCCTTTCCTCCTCTTCAAATTCTGCAAGTTCCATTTCTAATTTAGCACACACCTCAATGACTTCAAGCCCCTCTCTTTTTGCAAATTCTCTGAATTTTTTTAAATGCTCTGAGGGAGAATTTATATCCTTTTCTTCTATATTAGCAATATAAATTACTGGCTTCAAACAAAGAAAGCCTTCGTTTTTTATAAGCTCATATTCCTCTGAGGAAATAACATCCCCTGGATAGAAATTATTATTTAAGGCTTTTTCTACTTTTTTTAAAGCTTCTAAGTAAATTTTATCGGTTTGTTTAATTGGTGATTTTAATATCTTATTTAATCTTGTCAACCTTTTCTGAAGAATACCAAGATCAGAGAGAAAAATCTCTGTTTTAATGGTTTCTACATCTCTCACAGGATCAATACTTCCTTCTGGATGAGGTGCCTTTCCTTCAAAGCATCTTACAACATGTATTAATAAATCAACTCCTCTTATTCTACTTAAAAATTCATTGCCAAGCCCCTCCCCTCTGTGAGCACCCCTTATAAGACCTGCCACATCCACTACTTCAACTGTGGCTGGAGTGACTATTTCGGGATTAATAATCTCTGCCAGTTTATCCAAGCGGGGATCAGGTAATAAAACTATACCTTTGTTGGGTGATATAGTGCAAAAAGGATACTCTGCAACCTGGGCTTTTCCCTGAGTTAAAGCGTTAAAAATTGTGGATTTCCCTGCGTTTGGTAAACCTATAATTCCTCCCTGTAAATTAGCCAAAAATACTCCTCTCTAAATATAGCTTTCTTTATATTGAGAGCGGATAAAATCCAGAAGTTCAAGATATCCTCTTAACCCCTTCTGTTCCGCAGGTGCACGCAGGCGCTTCAACGCTCTTTCCTCTATTTGCCTTATTCTTTCTCTACTAACCCCATATCTTTTACCTATTTCCCTCAGTGAATAGGTTGGACCTTCCAGTCCAAATCTTAGTTTTAAAATTTCAAACTCACGAGGATCCTTTACAACTTTTTCCAGGAGCTCTCTGACATCTTTTTTTAGCATCTCTAAGGTTACCTCGTAAACAGGTGGAGGTATAGTGGGATTTGCAATAAAATCTATCATAGGAGTATCTTTTTCCTCTCCTACAGGAGTTTCAAAGGAAACAATTTCCTGAGAAAGTCCTAAGGCTTTTTTAATTTTTTCAGGAGGAATTTTGGCCTCTTTTGCTATTTCCTCTGGTGTTGGCTCGCGTTTTAACTTTTGCTCGAGTTTTCTTGAAATGACCGTTAATTTCTTTATAAGATGAGCAATATGCACCGGGATACGAATGGCCTTTGCCTGGTCAGTGATTGCGCGGGAGAGAGCCTGTCTTATCCACCAGCTTGCATAAGTGCTGAACCTTTTTCCTATTCTGTAGTCAAATTTATCTATTGCCTGGGAGAGACCTATATTTCCCTCCTGGATAAGGTCAGGAAAGGAGACTCCCTGTCCTGTGTATTTTTTCGCAAAGCTCACCACAAGTCTTAAATTTGCCTCCATCATTTTTTTCTTATACTCATCGTATTTTTCTTTTGCCTTTTTTAGTTCATCAATAGTAGAATCTAAATTATCCGTGATTTTGAGAATCCTTTCCTTGTTTTTTATCACAAAGTTGGAAAATTCCCTTGCCTTTACGAGGTTTTCTTTTGCCTCGTCAAGGTCTTTCTCGCTTTTACCTTCTTTTTTAAGAAGAGTTAAAAGTTCTGGGTTTTTTTTAAAAATGTTAATAAGCTCTACTACCGATTTAATAAAACGATCCCTTTCCTTCTTTAATTTAATTGCAATTTTCCTCTCCTCCTCTGGTGAAAGAAGAGGAGTCTTGCTTATCCCCTTAAAATAATCACTTAGAGAGGATATTTTTTCCTCCCCTCCCTCCTGTATCTGCTCTTGGTCGTATTCTGTCAATATCTCTCCTTTCATTTTTTTCTAAATTCTCCAGATCCTTGATAAGAATTTGAGAATTAATCCTTCTTTCATCAATATGAATTGAAAAGTAAATGTCAAGTAGGTCGTTTATTTGTCTTATCACAGGTTTTATCCTTTTAGTGTCAAGATTGCCTGTTTTGTCTTCAAGAAACCTGCTTATCTCCATCGCAGCTATCCTGGAAATTCCTATTACGTTTTGTTCTTTTCTCTGGCAACTCTGACATAGGATTCCTCCTCTTGCCGGAGCAAAATAAAGAGAATCCAGCTTATGCACGTCTTTTCCACATTCAACACATCTTTTAAGTTGAGGTCTGTATCCCAATATATGCAGAAGCTTGAGTTTGAAAGAGCAAATGGAAGAATAGAATTTGCTTTTTTTCTCTCTTTCAATTGATAGAAAAGTCTTTACCAGAAGGTAAAAAAGCTTCTTATTTTTTTCCTCCCCCCTTAGAGAGAGAAGAGCAACTTCGGATATATATGAGGCATAAGCGAACCTTAAAATATCACTTCTTATTTCAGGAAAAAGATACCTTATTTTACAGTCAGTAATAATTCCAAGGCTTTCTGGTTTTTTTCTGTAGATTAAAATATCTACAAGAGAGGGAAATTGAACTGCCACGGAAAATCTGCTTTTTATTTTCCGTGCCCCCTTCGCCACTGCCTCAATTATCCCGTAATCCTTTGTGTAGAATGTAACTATTCTGTCCTGTTCTGATAAGTCAATATTTTTAAGAACAATACCACAGCTTTTTATAAAATTCATAAGGCACCAAGCTTTTAAAATATAGCAGAAAAGAAATACAAGGTCAAGAATTAGGGGTTCAGGATAATTTAACAAGTTATTCAGATTACTCAAAAGGAAGAGTGAAAATAAAGTTAGCCCATTTCCCCTCTTCAGATTCTGCCCAGATTTTTCCTCCATGCTTTTCAATAATTTCCTTTGTGATAAAAAGACCAAGTCCACTTCCTTTTTCTCTTCTCAGTTTCTCTGCACCGAGTCTTGCAAATTTGGTAAAAAGTTTCCCTAATTCATCTTTTGAAATTCCTTCACCTTCATTCCAGACATTAATTCGCCAGTAATTTTCTCCTTTTGTTGCTCCGATCTTTATCCTCCCCTTTTTTCTTCCATATTTTATGGCATTGCTCAAAAGATTTTCCATTACTATTTTTAGAAGATCAGGATCTGCCTGAAGTATGAGGGAATCAGGTAAATTAACTTCAAGAAAAATTTCAGCTGATTCAATTTCTCCCTTAAATTCCTCCAGCACGGGATTAAGAATATCTTCCTTAAAGTTTACCCTCTGTTTTTGAACTCTAAGCTCACCCCTTTCTATCCTGCTCAAATCAAGGTAATTTTTTACCATTACATTAAGTCTCTCAGCATTTCGCAAAAGTATCTCCACCATCTTTTTTTGTCCCGGGTTAAGTTTGCCGACCACCTCACCTTTCAAATTATAAGCACCACCCATTATAACTCCCAAACGATTTTTAATCTCATGGGTCACAAAACCTAAAATTTCCATGTAGTTGCGGTTTGTCTGTTGTAGTTGCGCGTTTATGCTTCTGAGCTCTGTCTCCCTTTTGTGGAGGGCGGCTGCCATTTTATTAAAATTATCTGCCAGGATCTGAATTTCCCTGTAGGGAAGTTGCTCAATGCTTGGATATTTTTTCTCTGTGTCCAAAATTTTTTTTATCTTTCCTCTGGCGATAAGCTCGGCTGCCTTTGCTAATCTTTTCACAGGCTGGGAAAGACCTCTTGAAAGAAAATAAGAGATAATAAGAACAGCTACAATTCCCCCGATTATCAAAGGAAGAAAGGTGAAAAGCAGCCTGTTTCTTATGTCAAGATATAGGTCCTCAAGGATACCAACATAAAGCATACCCACTATGCTTCCGTCTACTGCATGTATGGGTTCGTAGGCAGAAATATACCAGCTGTTTACAACAAAGGCTCTGTCAAGCCATCTTTCACCTTTTCTCAGGACTTTCTCATAAACCTCTTCAGATACTCTTGTACCAATAGCGCGCGTCCCGTTCTCCTCCATTACATTTGTGGCTATTCTTACATCCTCAAGAAATATAGTGACAGTTCCAAGAGGTTTCCTCTTGTATTCTCTTTCTTCAAAAACCATATCCCTTATATAATCAACTAATCGGTAGTTTCTGTTTAAAAGATTTCCTCCATATAAAGCACCAATCACCTCTCCAGAATCTCCAACAACAGGAACAGCAACAAGCATACACATCCCCAGAGTCTGGACCTTTTCAGTACGAGGCTTGGCACGAGGGGTGGGCTTAAGTTCGATTCTGGCTTTTTCAACTAAACTTTCACCCTCAAGCTTAAGCTTATCGGGAGGAAAAACAAAAATTCCAGAGGAAATCTTCCCCTCCAAGGCTTCCTTTACTAAGGGAATATTCAGACAGGAATCACCTGTATTATAAGGAGGGGTAGCGCGCAGAATAGCTTTACCTTCGCTATCACACAAGGTCAAAATATCAAGCTCTAAGATATTTTTTCTTGATTTCAGCCACTCTCTTAAAGCCTGTGTGGATAATTCCCTTTTTTCTATGGATTTTCTTATTCTTTCATTTTCAGAAAGAAAAAATAAAGCTGTTTTTAATTTCTCGCTTTCTTTTTTGAGAAAGTTGTGAGCAACTCTAAGATCAGCCAGAACCCTGGTTTCAGCTTCTCTGAAAACTGTATTGCTCAGATACAGGACCCCTATTAGGGTAGCAACAACACCTATTATTACCACAATTAAAGCAAAGGACCAGAAAATCTTCCACTGAAGTGAAAGTCTCCTCATTAATTATTTTTTTCTTTTTTTAACATTTCTTCAACTTTTTCCACCAGTTTGTCCGGAGGAACAGGTTTTTCCAAAAATTCAGTTACAGGCAGCCATTCCTCATCAGGCTGTATCTCCCACTTTATATCCATTCGTTCTCTTATTGCTGTAAGCATTATTATTGGTACATCTTTCATTTCTTTATGTTTCCTGAGTTCTCTTGCAACATCAAATCCCTCTGTTTTTGTTGTCATCATAACATCAAGTATTATTATATCAGGCTTTTCTTTAAGAGCTTTCTCTAAACCTTCTTTTCCGTTATAGGCAGGTATAACCTCGTAACCTTTGCTTTTAAGAGCTGCTTTGTTAATCTCCACAAAGTCAACCTCGTCGTCAACCAGAAGCACTCTTTTTTTCATTTTTCCCTCCTTGTGTTAAATTGTTAATAGCAGGACTATTGTAGTTTCTTTTCAGCCACAGGTCAAGTGTACGCAATTTTCTATTATCTATTCAAGGAAGTTATCTTTTGCAAGGTAAAAAGGTATAACCTCAATCTGAGAGGTAAGATCAACATTCCTCAATTTTACATATCGTGGAACAACCACCCGCGCAGGGGAAAAGTTAAGAATACCCTTTATTCCACTTATCACCAGAAGATCTACCGCTTCCTGAGCAGCCTCCTGGGGAACAGTAACAATTCCCATATGGATTTT
>DRTT01000124.1 GCA_011372105.1 Candidatus Aerophobota bacterium | reverse complement strand
GTTTTCTGTGGGAGAAGAAAGGCCTGTTCAGGTTGAATTTGTCTCTGCCAATCCCACAGGTCCTCTTCATGTGGGTCATGGGAGAGCTGCTGCTCTGGGGGATGCTCTTGCTAATATTCTCTCTAAGTTAGGTTTTAGGGTGGAAAGGGAGTATTACGTTAACAATGTGGGAGGTCAGATAGAAAGACTTATAAAGTCCTTCTGGGTAAGAATAAAGCAGCTTGAAGGAGAAAAGGTAGACCTTCCTGAGGATGGTTACAAAGGAGAGTATCTTGTTGAGATTGCAAAAGTTTTTAAGGAAAAAGAAAAAAAGGATATAAAAGGAAAACCATGGGAAGATATTCGCCCCCTTTTATCAAGGTTTTTAATAAATTACATTCTTGAAGATATAAGAGGTGACCTTCATGAATTTGGTGTAAAGTATGACAGGTGGTTTTTTGAATCTGAGATTTATGAAAATAGAGAACTTTCCGAGGCTTTATCTTTCCTTGAGAAGAAGGGTCTTCTTTATGAAAAAGATGGTGCTCTGTGGTTTAAAACCTCCTCTGTAATTAAAGGGGAAAAGGACAGGGTCTTAAGAAGAAAAACAGGTGAGTATACCTATTTTGCGAGTGATATTGCCTATCATCTCAACAAGCTTAAGAGAGGATTTTATAAAGTAATTGATATATGGGGGGCTGACCATATTGGCTATGTTCCCAGGATGCAGGCAGCAGCACGGGCAATTGGTTATCCTGAAGATGCTCTTAAGATAATAATTTATCAGCTTGTGAGCTTGAGAAGAGGAGAAAGGAAGATTTCGGCTTCCACAAGAGAGGGTGAGTTTATATCTTTAAAAGAGCTTTTAAAGGAAGTGGGAAAGGATGCGGCTCGCTTTTTCTTTCTTTCAAGAAGTGCCGATTCTCACCTTGATTTTGATCTTGAGCTTGCCAAAAAACAGACACCTGAAAACCCTGTTTTTTACGTTCAGTATGCTCATGCAAGAATATGCAGTATTCTAAAAAAGGCAAAACAAAAAGGACTTTTTGCCTTACCTGAAGAGGTGGACCTTACCCTGCTTGAAAATCCTGAAGAGCGAGAACTTATGCTCCTTATAGCTCTTTTACCTGATCAGATAAAAGAAGCAGGTCAAAATCTTGAGCCTCACCATCTCACAGTTTATGCAAGGAATATTGCTTCTGCCTTCCATTACTTTTACACCCGTCACCGTGTGATAGATGAAGAGAGGAAAACAAGCCTTGCCCGTCTTTTCCTCGTTGAAGGGATAAAAATAGCCATAAAGGATATTCTTGACATTCTGGGAATTTCAGCCCCTGAGAAAATGTAATCTCTTTTTACAAGGAGGAGAAAGATGGTACAGGAAAAAAAGATAAATTGGGGAATTATTGTTTTGTCAATTGCTATCTTAGTTCTTGCAGCAAGTGTGATTTTTACAGGAGTCAAGGTTATTAATACAACAAAAGAAGGGGTCAAAAATCTTAAAAATCAGGTAGTAAGAGAACTTGAAAAGACCATGCGTAAGGAAGCAATATCTTTTATTTATGCCTATCGCAAAAGCGCTGTTGAAAATAGAAAACTTTCTCCAGAGGATATTGAAGAAGGTTACAGGTTTGCTGATAAGTTTTTGTCAAAGTAGCTTTGACAGGTTGTTCAATTAGAAATATAATTATACCTTAACCCTTATAAAGAAAGGGTACTTTCAAAATTTTTAAGTGGGGGTGAAGATGGCAGCAGAGCTTAGTTTTTCTGAGAAAGTGGATCTTGCAAAAAAAGCAGCCCATGTTAGAAGGAAAGTGGTGGAGATGATTTGCAAAGGAAAAGGAGGACACTTAGGTGGAGCTCTTTCTTGTGTGGATATTCTTGTTGTTCTTTATTTTAAGATAATGCGTGTTGACCCGAAAAATCCGGGATGGGAGGAAAGAGACAGGTTCATTTTAAGTGCAGGTCACAAATGTCTTGCACTTTATGCAACCATGGCTTTAAGGGGATATTTTGAGGAAGAAAAACTCTTGAGCTATGGTAGCAAAGATTGTCCTTTCCCAGGACATCCTGACAGACATAAACTCCCGGGAATTGAGGCAAACACAGGATCTCTTGGTCATGGTCTTGCTATTGGAGGTGGCATGGCACTTGCGGGAAAGATTGATAGGAAAGACTGGAAAGTTTATGTGCTTCTTGGAGATGGGGAGATAGCGGAGGGTTCTTGCTGGGAATCTGCAGCTGCTGCAAGTCACCACAGACTTGATAATCTTGTTGCCATTGTTGATAAAAACAAGCTTCAGATTCAGGGCCCAACTCGTGAGGTTATGAATACTGATCCTCTGGCGGATAAGTGGAAAGCTTTTGGTTGGGAAGTTGTTGAAATTGATGGACACAACCTGGATGATATTTTTAAGGCTTTATCAAATATTCCCATTAAGAAAAATTTCCCCACGGCTATAATAGCAAATACGGTTAAGGGCAAGGGTCTTTCTTTTGCAGAGGATAATTATAAATTCCACCAGTGGCAGCCAACTCCAGAGGAATGTGAAAAAGCTGTGACAGAAATGAAAAAATTGGAGGAGAAAGCATGCAAGATATGATAGATCCCCGACAAGTTTTTGCGAATACCGTTATAGAGCTTGCTAAGGGAGATAAAAATATCCTGGCAATTTCAGCAGATTCTGCGGGAAGTGCTCGCCTTAATAAGTTCAGAGAGCTTTTCCCGGATAGGTTCTTTGAATTTGGACTTATGGAGCAGACAGTTATAGGCTTTTGCGCCGGACTTGCTCTTTGCGGTAAAATTCCCTTTTTCTGTGCCATAACCCCCTTTATCACCATGAGAGCTTTTGAGCAGATAAGAAATGACCTCTGTTATACCTTTGCCAATGTTAAGCTTGCTGGAAGAAATTCAGGTCTTACCAATGCTCGTTTTGGGCCAACACATCATTCGCTTGAGGATGTTGCTTTGATGAGAACTTTACCTCAGATGGTGGTTCTTGTTCCTTCTTGTCCTGTGGCTATAAGAGAATATGTGAGGGAAGCTGCAAAACATAAAGGTCCTGTTTATATTCGTCTTGGAAGTGTAAAAATCCCCTACCTTTACAAAGATCAGGAAAAATTTGAAATCGGGAAGGGTAAACTATTGCAGAAAGGAAAAGATTTGGTCATTATAACAAATGGTATAACCCTGTGGTATGCTCTTGAGGCTTTGAAGATGTTGAAGGAGCAGACTTCTCTCAAAGTGGGACTTGTTGATATGCCCTGTGTTAAGCCTCTTGATGAGGAGCTTGTTTTTGAGGTTTCCAGGAATGCAAAAGGTATAATTGTAGTTGAGGAACACAGCGCCATAGGAGGACTGGGAGGAGCAGTGAGCGAATTTTTGTCCCGGGAAAATCCTGTGCCGGTAAAAATTCTCGGCGTTCCTGATGTTTTTGCCTGTGCCGGTCCTTACGAGGAAATTATGGATGAATATAAACTTTCACCTCGAGGAATATTTGAGGCTGTAAAAGAATTTGCAGAAAGTATTAAAAATCTTTAAGTATACTTTGCTTTGAAGAGGTGCCCCTATGTTTTTGAAAAAATTCATCAACAAACCAGAAAATGTTGTGGATGAAATGGTGGAAGGTTTTCTTGCCGCCCACTCTGATGTAGTAAGAAAGCTTGAGACATCAAGGGTCCTTGTTAGAAAAGAGGCTCCAATTGAGGGAAAAGTTGGTCTTGTGACAGGAGGAGGCTCAGGTCACAAGCCTGCTTTTATTGGATACATCGGGGAAAATCTTTTAGATGCTGTGGCAGTTGGAGATATTTTTGCCTCTCCTTCGGCAAAACAGATATACGATGCTATTAAAGCCTGTGATAGCGGAAAGGGAGTTTTATGTGTTCTTGGTAATTATTCAGGTGATGTTATGAACTTTGATATGGCAGTGGAGATGGCAAGGGATGAGGGTATAAAAGTTGAGCAGGTGATTATAAATGATGATGTTGGCTCTGCTCCCAAAGAGAAGAAAGAAAATAGAAGAGGAGTAGCAGGGGAGGTGGTTGTCTGGAAGGCAATTGGCGCAAAGGCTGCAAAAGGTGCAAGTCTTGAGGAGGTAAAGGAGATTGCAGAGAGAGTGAATAATAACACAAGAAGCATGGGAGTTGCTCATTCACCCTGTGCTGTTCCTTCCAAGATGTATGGAGGAGAGCCTACCTTCACCCTGGGGGAGATGGAAATGGAAATTGGTGTGGGTCATCACGGAGAGCCAGGAGTTAAAAGGATGCAGATGAAAACAGCAGATGAGATTACTGAAATGCTGACAGAGCCTGTTTTAAAAGACCTTCCCTTTGAAAAAGGCGATAGAGTGAGTGTGCTTATTAATGGCCTTGGTTCAACTTCACTTCTTGAAATGTACATTATTTACAGAAAATTGACTCAAATTTTAAAGGATAAAGGTATAAGTATAGCTATTTCCTGGATTGGGGAATTTTTCACTTCTCTTGAGATGGGAGGATTTTCAATTACTTTAACACGGCTTGACGACGAACTTGAAGAACTTCTTAAAATGCCGGCCAGAGCTCCTCTTTTCCGTTACCCTTAAGACAGAATAGGGAGGATAAGGATGGCATCTTCCAAAATAGTTTCCATTTTACAGGAGATTGTAAAGGTTCTTGAAGGAAAACAGGAGGAGTTGAACCGTCTTGATGCAAACATTGGAGATGGTGATCATGGAAGGACGGTGGCAGGTGCCTTCAAAAATGTTCTTAAACAGGAAAAGGAGCTTGAAGGAAAGGATATTGGTGAGGCTCTTCAAATTATAGGAAGAACACTTGCTTTTTCAACAGGAGCTGCAACAGGTCCTCTATATGGCTCTGCTTTTATAGAGGCAGGCAAAAAGTTAAAGGGGAAAGAAAAGCTTTCTCTTGAGGACTGGAAGGAGGCTCTTTCTGGAGCGGTGGAAGGGGTTAAAAGAAGAGGGAAGGCAGAAGTTGGTGATAAAACAATGCTTGATACACTTTACCCAATAGCAAAGTCACTTGAGGATTCAATTGAAAAAGGGGAGTCCTTGAAGGAGGCTCTTTTAAAAGCAAAAGATGCTGCAAAAAGGGGGATGGAATCAACAAAGGAGCTTGTTTCAAAAAGAGGTCGCTCAAGCAGACTCGGAGAGAGAACAAAGGGACATATTGACCCTGGAGCTGCATCAAGCTATTATGTGATTGAAACAATTATAAAAAGTTGTTTAAAAGGTGAATGATTTTTAAAAAATCACCTGGAGGGTGGAAGATGGAGAAATGGGAAGAAAAACTTCCACCTCGGGTAAGAGAGAGGCTTACCTCAATTAAAATAACTCCTGAGGATAGAGCAAGAATAAAAGCACAGGAGAAAGTAAAGTCAATACTTTCTGCATTTTATCAGGACAAGTTAACCCCGGAGCAGCTTGGAGAGGAATTTAAAAAGCTTGAGATAGAAAACAGAGAATTTTTAATTAAAGAGGCTCAAACAAGAATTGTGGATTCAATTGGTCTGCAGATCTTACCGGAGGATTTTAAAAAAAGGGGTAAAGCTCTTCTTGTTCTTGAAAGATTAAAAAAAGAGGCAAAGCCATCCCTTATTAAAGCAGAGATAAACCTTCTGGGCGAACTTATCAAAAGGTGTAAGGAAGAGAAGGAGAGGGTATACAGTCAGCTGAAACAACAGGTTGAGGAGAATCCTGAGTTGAGGATGAGAAAAGCTAAAACAGAGGGAGGAGAGGAGATTTTAGTTCAGCTTTCGGTTGATGAGGCTGTTTTAACTTTACCTGAGTGGAGAGAGTTTGTTTCCCAGCATGAGGAAGCTTGCAGCTCTCAATTTGCCCAATTGATAGATAGAATAAAAAACCTGCTATAAAAATATTAAGGAGCATAAAATGAGCCTTACTTTTGGCTTGATTGTAGGCAACAGAGGTTTTTTTCCGGATAAACTTGCAATATCAGGTAGAGAAGAGGTGATAAAAGCTATTCAAGAGGAGGGTTTTTCTGTTGTATGTCCTTCTCCTGATGTTACCCGATATGGAGTT
>DRTT01000182.1 GCA_011372105.1 Candidatus Aerophobota bacterium | reverse complement strand
GTTAAAACAGGGATATCCATTTTCCTTGCATTTAAAAGACCTTTTAAAGAAGGATATCTTGGCTGGTTTATCTCCTTTGTAACGGTAACAAGGGCAGGAAGTTTTACCTGCACCACCTCAAAATAATCTTCCAGCACTCTTTCCGCCTTCATCTTTCCATCTTCAATCTCAAGCTTTCTAACATAGGTAACCTGGGGAATCCCTAAAAGCTCTGCAAGCTCTGGCCCAACCTGCGCTGTATCTCCATCAATTGCCTGCTTTCCTGTAATGATAAGATCAAACTCTCCAATTTTTCTTATGGCCTGCGATAAAACAAAAGAGGTTGCCCACGTATCAGAGCCTGCAAAAGAAGGATCTGAGATAAGAAAAGCCCTATCAACCCCCATGGCAAGGGCTTTCCTTAAGGCCTCTTTTGCCTGGGGAGGCCCCATGGAGATACAGGTTACAAGGGCATCCTTTTTTTCCTTTATTCTTAAGGCCTCCTCAATTGCATTTTCATCAAAGGGGTTAATTATACTTTTAACTCCCTCCCTAACTATTGTATTTGTTGCAGGATTTATTCTAACTTTGGTAAGCTCTTCTGTATCTGGAACCTGTTTGATGCAGACCACTATGCGCAGCATCACCTTCTCCTTATTTTTCTTTCAAAACAATGTTGGCTATTATACCTCTTTGAATTTCAGAGGTTCCTTCTATTATTTCAAAGAGCTTTGCTTCTCTCATGTATCTTTCCACAGGGTAATCCTTCATGTAACCATATCCACCAAGAACCTGCACTGCTTTGGTAGTGACCCACATCGCTGTCTCTGAGGCGTAAAGTTTTCCCATGGAAGCATATTTTTCAAAAGGTTTCCCCTGATCGAGAAGCCACGCAGCTTTATATAAAAGATAACGAGAGGCTTCTATCTTTGTGGCCATATCTGCCAGAATATGTTGAACAGCTTGAAAACTTGAAATAGAGCGACCAAATTGAACTCTTTCCTTGGAGTAATCTCTTGCTTTTCTGAAAGCAGCCTCAGCTATCCCCAAAGCTCCTATTCCCACGCCAATTCTCCCTGCAGCAAAAGTTTCCATGGCTATTCTGAAACCTCTTCCTTCCCTATCTAAAAGATTCTCCCTGGGAACAAAACAATCCTTAAAAATAAGCTCTACATTAGGTAACGCCTCAAGGCCCATCTTCTTAAAATGTTGACCAAAAGAAAATCCTTCGGTTCCTTTCTCAACAATAAAGGCAGCAAGACCTCTTGCTCCCCTCTTTCTGTCAATATTTGCTATTATTATATAAATATCTGCTACTTCTCCATTGGTGATAAAAATCTTGTTTCCGTTCAAAATATACCCATCACCTTCTTTTCTCGCTGTAGTTTGAACATTTCCTGCATCAGAACCTGCTTCAGGTTCTGTGAGAGCGAAAGCCCCAAGAGACCTTCCCTGTGCAAGAGGTGGAAGAAACCTTTCCTTTTGCTCTTCACTGCCAAACTTTAAAAGAGGAAAAGTGCAAAGAAGATTAGCGCCAAAAATAAGGCCTGTTGTTGCACAAGCCCGAGATATTCTCTCTGCTACCAGAGTCCATGTAAGATAACCCATCTCAAGACCACCATACTTTTTGGGTATGGTGAGTCCAAAAAGATCAAGGCTTGCAAGTTTTTCAATGTTCTTTCTGGGAAATTCTCCTTTTGCTGCTATCTCATCAGCCAAAGGAGCGATTTCCTTTTCGCTTACCTCATCAACAAGTTCAAGTATCATTCTTTGTTCTTCAGTTAGCTCAAAATCCATTTTCTCCTCTCCTAAAAAATTGTAATAAAATATAGCTATCTCTTTCCCCTTTGTCAAGAAAGCACATCAAAAACGGACCGTTCTATATTATTTTATTTTTTAGCTTTCGGGAATAAAAGTGACATAAAGCAACAGCTATAGCATCGGATGCATCATCTGGAGTGGGGATAAAGGATAAATTGAGAATTTTCTTTAACATGTGTTGAATCTGTTCTTTACGGGCTCTTCCATAACCTGCTATAGCCTGCTTTATTTCCAGGGGGGTATAGCTGAAAACCTTTGCTCCCTGAAAAGAGGCAGCAAGGAGAATAACTCCCCTTGCCTGTCCGACAGAAAGGGCAGTCTTGATATTTTGGTTAAAAAAAACATCCTCAACAGCAATTTCATCAGGGGAAAATTTTTCCACAATAGCTTTAATCTTATGGTAAATTACTTTTAATCTCTCAACAAGCTCCTGTTCACTCGAGGTCCTGAGACAACCATACTCAATAAGCTCAGGCAAATCATCTACTTTTATAACTCCATATCCCGTTGCTGCCGTTCCAGGGTCTACTCCAAGGATAATCATAGCTACACTTTACTCTTTAGAATAGCATCAACAAGATCAATTACCTGACGGGTCTCTCTCACATCGTGACATCTGACAATTCTTGCCCCATTCATAACAGCTACAGAGGTTGCTGCAAGACTACCAAAGAGCCTTTCCTCTACAGGAAGGTTTAAAACTTTTCCTATGAAAGACTTCCTTGAAACACCTATTAAAATAGGCCTCCTTAAAATCCTAAGTTCTTCCAAATTTTTTAAAATAAAAAGATTGTGTTCAACTGTCTTCCCAAAACCTATTCCCGGATCAATAACTATCCTGTCAAAGTCTATTCCCGCCTTTAAAGCTATCTCTAAGCTTTTTCTCAGATAAGAAATTATCTCATCCATTAAAGATTCATAAAAGGGATTATCCTGCATGTTTTTGGGAGTTCCTTTAATATGCATCAGAACGACACTGGCATTTTTTGAAGAAATAACTTCTGCCATCTCTGGATCAAACCTCAAACCACTTATATCATTAACCATTTCAGCTCCTGCTTCAATTGCCTCTTTTGCCACTTTAGCCTTGTAGGTATCTATGGATAAGGGGATGTCAAATAAATCTCTGATTTTTCTTAAGTAAGGTATGGTTCTTCTTAATTCCTCTTCCACACTCACCCTATCAGAACCGGGCCGTGTAGATTCACCTCCTATATCAATAATATCTGCCCCTTCCTCAATCATCTGCTCTACTCTTTTCAGAATTTCTTTTTCCGTTCTGTATCTTCCTCCATCATAAAAAGAATCAGGAGTAAGATTCAAAATACCCATAACCGCTACTTTTTTTTCTAAATCTATTTTCTTACTGGAAAAATTTAAGAAAAAACCTTCACTCATTTTCAAGGTTTAAAACAGGTCAGCTCCTCGCCTCTCCCTCAACGGTAGGGTGGGGGATTATGCCCTCTATATCCTCTTCTTCTTTTTTCTCTTGTTTTTTTTCTCTGTAAGATTCTACTTCTTCCTCTTTTTCGAAAGCCTTTGCCTGTGTACTCTCAGAAGTCACCTTTTCACCTAAAATCTTCTTAATATCATTTTCCTCAAGCACTTCTCTTCTCTCAAGTTCCTCTGCGAGCTTCACCAATTTTTCCTTATTTTCTTTCAATATGTTATAGGCTCTTTTATAAGCCTCTTCAATTATCCTTGTTACCTCCTTATCAACCTCGTAAGCAAGTTTCTCACTGTAGTTTCTCTCCTTGAGAAGATCTCTTCCAAGAAAAACCTCCTCCGTTCCTGTATGTAAGGCTACAGGACCAAGTTTTTCACTCATCCCATACTCTGTTATCATTTTCCTGACAATGTGAGTAGCCTGAGATAAATCGTTTTGGGCACCTGTGCTTATCTCATTAAAGATAAGCTCCTCGCTTGCTCTTCCAGCAAGAAGAACAGTCAACCTGTCCATAAGCTCTGACCTTGTGGTAAGATATCTATCTTCAAGAGGAAGTTGAAGAGTGTATCCAAGTGCTGCTGACCCACGAGGAATTATTGAAACCTTATGAATTGGATCAGCATTGGGTAAAAGGTTCCCTACAAGGGCGTGACCTGCTTCATGATAAGCAACTATCCTTTTCTCCTTTTCTCTCATCACCCTTGATTTTTTTTCAGGTCCTGCTATAACCCTTTCTATGGCTTCCTCAAGCTCTGCCATACCTACCCTATCTTTATTTCTTCTTGCAGCAAGGAGAGATGCTTCGTTAACAAGATTCTCAAGATCCGAGCCTACAAAGCCAGGAGTTCTTCTTGCCAAAACCTTGACATCAACATCAGGGCCAATGGGCTTGTTACGCATGTGCAGCTTGAGAATCTCCTCTCTTTCCCTTATATCAGGAACATTAATAGTTATCCTTCTATCAAACCTGCCTGCTCTGAGCAAAGCTGCATCAAGAACATCAGGCCTGTTGGTAGCACCCATCACTATAATTCCCTCTCTGGGTGAAAAACCATCAAGCTCCACAAGAAGCTGATTAAGGGTCTGCTCCTTCTCGTCGTGTCCTCCTCCTATACCTGCGAACCTCTGCCTACCAACAGCATCAAGCTCATCTATAAATATTATGCAGGGGGCATTTTTTCTTGCCTGATCAAAAAGATCCCTTACCCTTGCAGCTCCCACCCCAACAAACATCTCCACAAAATCAGAACCACTTATACTGAAAAAGGGAACTCCTGCCTCTCCTGCTACAGCTCTTGCAAGAAGAGTTTTACCGCAACCAGGGGGACCAACAAGAAGCACACCTTTTGGTATTTTAGCCCCCATTTTCTGAAACTTACCGGGATTCTTCAAAAATTCTATTATCTCCCTCAGTTCTTCTTTTGCTTCTTCTGCTCCAGCCACATCATCAAAGGTAACCTTCACCTTTTCTTTTGAGACCATCTTAGCCTTGCTTTTCCCAAAAGACAAAGCTCTGTTACCTGTTGCTCTCATCTGACGGAATATCCAGAACCATATCCCTATAAAAATAATCACCGGCAGTATTCCTCCAACAAGATTAACCCACCATCCCTCTGTTTGAGGAACTACCTCGATCTCTACATTATTTTTCCTCAGCATATTTATAAGTTCGGGGTCATCAGGAGCATAGGTGGTAACAACTGCACCATCCACCATGCCTTTAATTGACTTACCTTTAATTACGACCTTACTCACACTTCCGTTTTCAACCATTCTTACAAACTGGGAGTAAGTTATATTCTTCTCCCCTTCTGAACCAATTCTCACAAAATTAAAAAGAGAAATTATCACAATAAAAGCTATAACAAGTAAGAATAAATTTTTAACCAGTCTATTCCCTGGGGAAGGCCCAAAAGAAGGAGGCTTTTTATTATTGTAGTTTTTTTCCTTATTGTCCATTTTCTCTGCAGTCCTCCGTTTTTATTTTAGTAAATGAAAGGAAAAATGCAACCATAGCAACAGGAAGGACTGACCATCTTTCTTTAAGGGAAAGCAAAGTTAAAACTGAAGAAGTTTCTCTATAATAGCCTCCCCCATTTCTGTTGTGCTGGCAGCCGTAGGATCATCGGGAGTGGATTTGAAATCGTAGGTAACTTTTTTACCCTCCTCTATCACCTGGGATAAAGCTTTCTCTAATCTATCTGCAGCTTCTTTTTCCCCAAGATGCCTTAACATCATAACTCCGGATAAAATCATCCCTGTCGGATTTACCCTGTTCATCCCTTTATATTTTGGAGCACTTCCATGAGTCGGCTCAAAAACAGCAATTTCATCGCCAATATTTGCCCCCGGTGCAACTCCTAAACCTCCCACAAGACCTGCGCACAAATCAGAAATTATATCACCATAAAGGTTGGGAAGAACAAGAACATCATAATTCTGAGGTTTCTGCACAAGTTGCATACACATATTATCCACCAATCTATCCTCAAATTCAATCTTCCCTTCATAGAAAGAGGCTACTTCTCTTGCCACCTTAAGGAAAAGTCCATCACTGAACTTCATTATATTAGCCTTATGAACTGCGGTAACTTTTTTCCTGCCATTTTTAAGAGCATATTCAAAAGCAGCCTTAACTATTCTCCTGCTTCCTTCAATCGATATAGGTTTTATGCTTATACCTGAATCTTCTCTGATTTTTTCTCCTTTTACCTCTTTTATAAATTCTATAAGCTTTTTCGTATCCTCCCTGCCCTGTTCAAACTCAATACCTGCGTAAAGATCCTCTGTGTTTTCTCTCACCACAACAAGATCAACCTGAGAGAAATTGCTT
>DRTT01000004.1 GCA_011372105.1 Candidatus Aerophobota bacterium | reverse complement strand
TACGTGCGGTCTGATGGCTCAAATAATCCTGTGAGAGTGAAGGTGAGAGCTCCAACTTATGTAAATCTTCCAACCTGCAAGGCAACTGTTCCCGGGGAAAGTGTAGCAGATGCTGCTTTGATTTTGGCTTCTATAGATCCCTGTTATTGTTGTACAGAAAGGATGATGAGAGTTGTGGATAGAAGGACAGGTAAGATGGAGCTTGACGGAAAGGATTTGATAAGGCTTTCCCAGGAAAAAACAAAGAAATTGCGCAGAGAGCTTGGTATATGATAAGCAGGAGGTAATGTATAAATGTTAACCTTTTTCTTAATAGGTGCGATTTTTATCCCTTTGATAGGTTCTTTTTTCTGTCTGCTTTTCCCAGAGAAAGTTAGAGAATGGTGGGCGGTGGGTATAGTAGCTCTTTCTTTCGTCTTTCTTCTTTTTCTGCTTGCTCCCGTTTTGAAACTAACCTCTATTCAAGCAGATATTTTATCTTTCAGGGGGAATTATTTTAGTTTTTCCTTTTTTGCCGATGGAATAAGCCTTGTTTTTGCCCTTATATTCTCTTTTATTGGACTTGTTGCTCTTATTTACTCTGTACCTTACATGAAGGAATATGAGAACCAGAGAGAATACTATTTCATGACCTGTCTTATGGTAGCATCTCTTATCGGCGTTTCTTTTTCCAAAAATCTTGTCTTATTCTATGTTTTTTGGGAAGTAGCAGCTCTTACCACCTGGAGGTTGGTGGGATTTTACAGAGAAGAAAAAATAGTTTGGATTGCTGATAAAACTTTCTTAATGACTTTTCTTGGTTCATCTTTTATGTTAATGGGATTTACTCTTCTTTATGTTCAAACCGGTACCCTTGATCTTTTTCAGCTCAAAGAAGTAAATCTTGTAAATGTTAATATTCCCCTTTTCCTAATCTTTCTTGGAGTGATTGCAAAGTCTGCAATTCTTCCTCTGCATACCTGGCTATCTGATGCTCATTCTGTAGCTCCTTCTCCAATGAGTGCTATACTTTCAGGAGTAGAAGTTGAGGTGGGGCTCCTCGGATTTTTACGCATTTTTGTGTGGATGACAGGTGTCTCCTGGAGCTGGATTCTTACATTAGCTGTTATATCTTCTTTAATAGGGGCAGGTGCTGCCCTCCTGGAAAAAGATATAAAACGAATAATAGCCTATTCCACTGTGTCCCAGGTAGGTTACATTCTCATTGGATTTTCCCTCTTGAAAGAGACAGGTATTATAGCGGGGCTTCTTTACTTTATGATTCACGCTATTGCCAAAGCTTCCCTTTTCCTTGGAGCAGGGGTAGTTGAAAGAAAGTATGGAACAAGGGATATAAGAGAGCTTGGTGGTCTTATGCAAACTTCCTCTGTTTTTGGAATTGGATTTTTATTTTCTGTTTTTTCTATAGCCGGTTTTCCTCCTTTCGGGGGATTTTATGCAAAACTTATGGTGATAATGAGTGCGGTGAAAGAAGGACATTTTTGGGTTGCAACCTTTGCTATAGTTGCAGCTATATTTACAATGCTTTATCTTTTTCGCCTGTTTAATGGAATTTTCATGGGTAAAAGTAAAAAGACTACATCAGGAGGCGGATCCTTTGCTGGAGAAAAGTTAATGGTGGGATGTGTGGTTTTACTGGGAGCAATTTCTCTTACAATCGGGTTTTTTATAGGCCAGGTATTGGGGCTTCCTGTGGCAGCTGTAGCAGGAATGTTAACTAAATAAAACTAAAACAAAAAGGGAGAGAAAATGAACTCTTCTGTGCTGCTTTATCCGGTAATTTTGCCTCTGATAGGAGGAATTATTTGCCTGCTTGTTCCTGCAAAAAAGGTAAAAGAGGTAATTAGCATAGGGACCGGTTTTATAGTTTTTGTTCTTGCTATTTTAATATTTTCGCAGGGAAAGATTTTATTTACACATCCCTGGCTTTCCTTCTTAGGTATAGATTTTAGTTTGCAAAGTTACAAATTTTCCTCCTTTATACTCCTTTTTATCTCTCTTTTCTCTTTACTTATCTCCATTTATTCAGCAAAATTCATGGATGGAAAGGTAAGAACAAGGGAGTACTACGGCTACTTCCTTTTGACAGCTTCTGCTGCGGCAGGAGCAGCTCTTGCTGCGAATCTTTTTGTATTCTTGCTTTTCTGGGGAGTGCTTGGAGTTTTGCTTTATGCCTTTTTGTCTTTTGGTTCTTCAGAATTATCTACCAAGGGACTTTTTGTGGTAGGCTCGGGAGATTTTGCCCTTATTTTAGGAGCTCTTTTCTTTTATAAATTGAGCGGAAGTTTAAGTATGATAAATCTTCAGCCTCTTCCGGTAAATTCAGGTCTTGCAGTGGCTTCATTTGTTCTTCTTATAACAGGGGCTCTTGCTAAAGCAGGTGCCATACCTTTTCATACCTGGATTCCTGATGCAGCAGATAAGGTTCCAACACCTGTTATGGCATTTTTGCCCGCATCCTTGGATAAACTTCTTGGTATTTACTTTTTGGCACGTGTATGTCTTGATTTCTTCAAACTTATTCCCAATTCCTCTTTATCCATTCTTCTCATGTTCATTGGTTCCCTGACAATTATAGTAGCAGTGATGATGGCTCTTGTTCAGCATGATGTGAGAAAACTCCTTTCCTATCATACTGTATCTCAGGTGGGTTATATGGTGCTTGGAATAGGCACGGGAATTCCTCTTGGGATAGCGGGAGGTATATTCCATATGGTTAATAATGCTATTTATAAGTCCTGCCTCTTTCTGGGAGGAGGTTCTGTTGAGAAAAAAGTCGGGGTGTGTGATGTGGAAAGACTTGGAGGGCTTGCCAGGTTTATGCCTTTCACCTTTATTGCTGTTTTAATTGCTGCTTTTTCCATATCCGGTGTTCCCCCTTTTAATGGATTTTTCTCCAAGTGGATGGTGTACCAGGGTGTGGTTGAGGTTGGCAGGTTTTCAGGTGGCGGTATGTGGATTATCTGGCTTATAGCTGCTATGTTTGGTTCTGCTCTAACTCTGGCAAGTTTTATGAAGCTTGTTCATGGAGTTTTCCTTGGTCTTGAAAGTGACGAAGTTAAGGAAAAAATCTCACAGGGGAAAATTCAAGAATCCTCTTCTCTTATGGTGTTACCTATGATTATTTTAGCAGGGCTTTGTGTTGTGTTTGGCGTTTTTGCCTATCAGATTCCTCTAAAACTTTTTATTCTACCCTCTGTTCCTACTCTTTCCTCTCCCGAGAGCT
The DNA here is from genome assembly GCA_011372105.1 of Candidatus Aerophobota bacterium. Next base: position 2,930 of record DRTT01000004.1, on the reverse strand, counting down.
GGATTGGATGGTGGCAACCCGGTCTTGCCACCATACTTGTAATTGTTGGAATAATTATAGGAGTTATAATTTATTTTGCCGGTAAGATTAAACCCGCACGTGAGTCAGAAATTTATGTGGGAGGAGAAGCTTTATCTTCTGAAATGAGAGTGTCCGGTGCAGATTTTTATGACACATTAAGAGACTTTGCAGGTTTAAGGAGACTTTACAGAGCGGCGGAAAAAGGTGCCCTTGATATTTATAAAGGCATGCTTTCTTTTGCCCGTGGAGTTGCTACTTTTCTCTTAGCTCTTGATAGACTGGTTGACCTTATCTGGAAAGGTTTATCCTGGGTTGTGTTAATTGTTGGAAAGGGTTCTTCTCTTGCTCACACAGGTATTCTTCATACATATCTTGCCTGGTACCTTGTGGGACTTGTTGTCTTGCTTTTGATATTTTTAACAGGAGTTGGAGGTTAATGTTATGTGGGAGATTTATGCTTTAGCTTTTCTTATGATTGCGGGCTCTATAGTAGCCGTTCATACAAGATACCTTTTATCAGCAGTAATATCTCTTGCTGTTGTTGGTCTTTCTCTTTGTGTCACCTTCCTCTACCTTCAGGCTCCTGATTGTGCTATAACTCAGGTAGTGGTGGAAGTTATTGCGCTGATTATCCTGATAAGAGCAGCAGGTGTGGAAAAAGACCTCCTTGAGATAAAAGGTAAAAGAGAGGCATTTGCTGCAACAGCTACTTTTATATTCATTATAGTCTTTGCTATTTTCGCTTTTGCCGCTTTAACTCATCTTCCCAAGTTTGGTTATCCTGTAATGAAGGTTTCAAGTGAGTATATAAGCAGGGGTTTGGAAGAGACAGGGGCAGCAAATCTTGTGACATCTGTCCTCCTTGATTATAGAGCTTATGATACCCTGGGTGAGGCGACAGTTTTATTCACGGCAATTTTAGGAGCAATAGTAGTTTTAAGAGAAATTGGAAGGAAGGAAAAATGAGTCCTTATAGAGCAAGAAAAGAAGGTATGACAAATATAGTTAAGACAATATCTAAATTTGTTGTTCCTCCTATTATTCTTTTTGGGATTTACATGGTGCTTCACGGGCATCTTACCCCGGGAGGAGGATTCCCGGGAGGGGTTATTATGGCATCCGGGTTTATTCTCCTTATACTTTCTTTTGGTAAAGAAGTTACTTTGAAAAAACTTAAAGTTTCAACGGCTTCTATTTTGGAAAGTACAGGAGCTCTTATTTTTCTCTGTCTTGCCATTTTGGGGATACCTGCTGGTGGATGGTTTTTTGTGAATTTCTTGTCAAAGGGTTACCCTTTGAAAATTATCTCTGCTGGTATTATTCCTCTTGCCAACATAGGTATTGGCATTAAAGTTATGGGAGGAGTGTTTGCTGTATTTTTTACTCTTGTAGTTTTTAGAATTTCGGCTAAGAGGTAAGGAGCGAAAAAATGATATTTTTTCTATCTTTTGTGATATTTCTTATTGGTCTTTACTGTGTCGTGATAAAAAAGAATTTACTGAAAATAGTTATGGGTATTGTCATAATGGAGTATGCTGTTAACTTCTTTTTGGTTTCACTTGGCTATAGGAAAGATGGAGTTGCTCCTATAGTTACAGAGGGTGTAAAGGAGGCGAAATTTGTCGATCCACTTCCCCAGGCTATGGTGTTAACGGCTATTGTTATAAGCATTGCTACTTTAGCTTTTATTGTAGCTATGTGTATCAGGATTTATCAAAGATATCACACTTTCGATGTTACCGAAATCAGGAAACTAAAGGGATAGCGTGGGAGGAAATAGATGAACATAATTCCTTTATTTATAGGTATTCCTCTGGGAGCTGCCTTTGTTTTGGTTCTACTTGGGAAAGCAAAGGAAGTTGTAAGTGATGTTTTAATTAATGTGGTTACTCTCCTTCTTGCTATTTTTTCCCTTGTTCTTATAGTGTTTTTAAAGGATAATGGAGTTTTTGTCTATACCATGGGAAGATGGTTCCCTCCCAAGGGAATTAATCTTGTAGTTGATGGGCTTTCTTTGCTGATGCTTGTTGTGATTAACTGGATTGCTTTCTTTGTTACTTTATACTCTGTAAGCTATATGAAAAGATTCACTGCTAAAGCAAGATTCTACAGTCTTTTTTGCTTGATGATTGCGGGAATGAACGGAGTAGTTTTAACAGGTGACTTTTTTAATTTGTTTGTATTCCTGGAAATTGCTTCAATTGCCTCTTATGCTCTTGTTGCCTTTGGTGTTGAAGCAGAGGAACTTGAGGCAGCTTTCAAATATATGGTTATGAGTTCTATTGCTTCAGTCCTTGTCTTGTTTTCTATAGGTCTTTTATATGGACTTACTGGAAGTCTCAATATGGCAGATATTGGGAGTATAATTCAGGGAAAAAAGAATCTTCTTCTTTCCTTTTCTCTTGTGCTCTTTCTTGCTGGTTTCGGTTTAAAGGCTGCAATAATTCCCTTTCATGCCTGGCTTCCTGATGCTCATCCCAGTGCTCCTGCCCCAATATCAGCAATGCTTTCGGGAGTTTTGATAAAGGCACTTGGAATTTACACTATAACGAGAATTTTCTTCAATGTCTACGGAATGACCATTCAACTTACCTGGGTATTTATGATTCTGGGTATAATTTCCATGGTCGGTGGAGGGATTTTGGCTTTGCAACAGAAGGATTTTAAACGCCTTCTTGCCTATTCTTCTATATCTCAGATAGGTTACATAATGTTGGGACTTGGTTGTGGTAATTACTGGGGAATGTTAGGAGCACTATTTCACCTTTTTAACCATGCTACTTTCAAGGCACTTTTATTCCTCAATTCCGGAGCTGTGGAGTATTCAACCGGGACGAGAAAACTTGAGGAAATGGGAGGACTTAGTAAGGTTATGCCTGTAACAGGTGCAACCTCAACTATTGGTTCTC
>DRTT01000025.1 GCA_011372105.1 Candidatus Aerophobota bacterium | reverse complement strand
GAGGATAACCTCGTGCGGGTTCGAGTCCCGCCTCTCGCACCAAATGAGAGGAGAAAATGCAAATAAAAGTAGAAAAAAAAGAAGGCTCCCAGATAACCTTTGACATAGAGGTGCCAAAGGAGACAGTAAACCAGCTTTTCTCAAAAGCTTTTAAAAAGATAGTAAAGGATGTAGAGGTTCCTGGCTTTAGAAAAGGAAGAGTCCCCAGAAAAATATTTGAGCAAAAATACGGAAAAGAACCCATTGAAGAGGAGGCTACAAAACAGCTTTACGCTCTTGTCTATGAAAAAATTCTTAAAGAGGAAAACATAACTCCTATCACCTATCCCCGAATGGAGGTCTTAAAACTATCAGAAGATGAGGATGCGCTTTTAAAGGTAGAAGTTGTCACAAAACCTGAAGTAAAACTTGGAAATTACAAAGGAGTTAAAGTAAAAGGCAATAAGATAAAAGTAGAAGAAAAAGAAATAAAAGAGCAACTTGAAAGATTGCAAAAGATAAACGCTGAATATCCACCTCTTCTTGAAAACAGACCCACTCAAGAAGGAGACTGGCTTGCTCTTGAAATGAGACCTGCTTCTGGAGAAATACCTTATCTTCGGCAGGATACAGAAAGTATATGGTACAAGCTCGGCTCTGACCAGCTTCCTCCATCTTTTTACAGAGAACTTCTGGGGGCAAAAATAGGAGACGAAAAGCTAATAGAAACAACCATTCCTTCTGATCATCCAAGAAGAGAACTTGCAGGCAAGAAGATAAGACTTAACGTAAAGGTGAAAGACATAAGAAAGGAAAGGCTACCTGAATTAAACGATGAGTTTGCAAAGAAACTTAACTTTGAGAATATGCAAGCCCTAAAAGAAAGGATAAAAAAAGAACTGGAAAGTTTTAAAGGGAAAAGAGAAGAGGAAAGGATAAAAGCAGAAATCGTGGAGAAAATAGTTAAAAATTCTAAAGTGGACATTCCTCCTCTTCTTTTAGAAGAGGAAACGGAAGAAAAATTAAAAAATCTTGAAGAAGAATTAAGAAAAAAAGGAATAGACCTTGAATCTTATCTTAATCAGCAAAAGATGAGCAAAGAAAGCTTAGAAAAAATACTCAGAGAACAAGCTGAATTTGAACTGAAAACTCTCTTTGTTCTGGATAAAATTGCACAGGAGGAAAAAATAGAAGTCTCGGATGAGGAGATAGATAAAAGACTTGAACTTGTAGTGCAGGGAGAGGATAAAAAAAACAAGGCAAAACTCCTGAAAGAGGAGCTTGCACGAAGAGGAAGACTTGGAAGTCTTATTCAGAGAATGAGAAACGAAAAAACCATTGATTTTCTTTACGAAAATGCAGAGGTTTCACCTAAGCCTCTTGTTTCTTCAAAATAAAGGAGGAAAAAATGGCTCTTATTCCCATAGTTGTGGAAAGAACAGCAAGAGGAGAGAGAGCCTATGATATATACTCTCGTCTGTTAAAAGATAGAATAATCTTCATAGGCTCTGCAATTGATGATGCAGTGGCAAATACTGTCATTGCCCAGATGCTATTTCTGGAAGTTCAGGATCCCAAAAAAGACATTTATCTCTACATCAACTCCCCAGGAGGACTTGTAACAGCAGGACTTGCAATATATGACACAATCCAGTACGTAAAACCTGATGTCTCTACAATTTGTGTGGGACAGGCTGCATCAGCAGCAGCTTTATTGCTTGCTGCAGGGACAAAAGGGAAAAGATTTGCCCTTCCCAATGCCAACATTCTTATACATCAGCCCATAGGTGGGGCAAGAGGACAGGCAGTTGATATCGGGATACAGGCAAAACAAATTTTAAGATTAAGAGATAGGATAAACGAGCTTCTTGTAAAACACACAGGTCAACCTAAGGAAAAAATAGAAAAGGACACAGACAGGGATTTCTATATGACCGCTCAAGAAGCTAAAGAATATGGGATAATAGACGAAGTAATAGAAAGAAGGAAATAGCAGGAAAACATAAAATGGAGAAAAAGACAGGCATAATACCTCATTGTTCTTTTTGTGGAAAGAGCCAGTTTGAAGTAGAAAGACTTATTGCGGGAATAGAGGCTTACATATGTGACAGATGCATATCCTACTGTAATCAGATTCTTCAGAAAGAAAGAGAAAAACAGGATCCTGTACCCCCCCATCTTGAGGTAAAGGACCTTCCCAAGCCAAAGCAAATTAAAAAGAAGCTTGATGAATGGGTAATTGGTCAGGAAAGGGCAAAAAAAGTTCTCTCTGTAGCTGTTTATAACCACTACAAGCGTATTCTGTCTAATGCAAAAGAAAAGGACACAGACGTTGAACTTGAAAAAAGCAACATTCTTCTAATTGGTCCTACAGGCTCAGGTAAGACTTTACTTGCAAGAAGCCTTGCAAAAATACTCAATCTTCCTCTCGTAATTGCCTCTGCTACCAACGTAACTGAGGCAGGATATGTTGGAGAGGACGTTGAAACTATACTTCTGCGGCTATTACAAAAAACCGATTTTAATATTCCTCTTGCTTCAAAGGGTATTGTCTATATAGATGAAATAGACAAAATTGCAAAAAAAAGCGGAGCAAATCCCTCAATTACAAGAGACGTCTCAGGAGAAGGGGTCCAACAGGCTCTTTTAAAAATACTTGAAGGAACAGTTGCTAACATACCTCCTCAGGGAGGAAGAAAACATCCTCATCAGCAATTCATCCAGCTTGATACTACAAACATCCTTTTTATATGTGGAGGAGCTTTCCCGGGGCTGGAAGAAATAGTCCAGGAAAGAATTGGCAAAAAAGCAGTAGGATTTTCCTCCCCCAAGGAGCAGGAGCCAGAGAACATTCTTTCCCACCTCCACCCGGAAGATCTTGTTGAATATGGTTTTATCCCCGAGTTTGTAGGAAGGCTACCAGTTGTAGCTGTTCTTGAGCCTCTAAATTCTCATCAGCTAAAAAGAATCCTTATCGAACCTAAAAATGCAATAATAAGGCAATATCAAAAACTTTTCGAAATGGAGGGAATAAAGCTTACCTTCACCGAAGAAGCTTTAGATGAAATAAGTAAACTAAGCCTTAAAAGAGAAGTGGGGGCAAGAGGACTCAGAGCTATTGTAGAGGAAATAATGCTTGAGGTAATGTATGACCTCCCCTCAATGGAGGATGTAAAAGAGTGCATAATTGATGGGGAGGTTGTAAAAGGGAAGAAAAAACCTGTAACCATAACTTGTAAAATGAGTGCCTGAATAAAAGGAGAGTCTCATGCAAAAAGGAGAAATTATTAAAATATCCGGCCCCCTCGTTGTGGCAAAAGGAATACCCGGGGCAAGAATGTTTGATGTCGTAAGAGTGGGAGAGGAAAGACTAATTGGAGAAATTCTTGAAATAAGAGGGGATCTTTCTTCAATCCAGGTTTATGAGGATACAAGTGGCTTAAAACCGGGTGAGCCTGTTGAGTCTCTTTACCATCCTCTCTCTGTAGAACTTGCTCCCGGACTTCTGGGAAATATCTACGACGGGATACAAAGACCCCTTGATATAATAAGGGCACAGGAAGGAGATTTCATAACAAGAGGAATTGAAGTGGAAGCTATAGACAGAAAAAAGGAGTGGGAATTTGAACCAAGAGTAAAAGAAGGAGAGGTAGTTGAGGAAGGTGATATCCTGGGAGTTATCCAGGAAACAGAAATAATTGAGCATAGAATTCTTGTCCCCGTGGGCATAAGAGGAAAGATTAAAAAAATACACTCGGGAAAAGCCAGGGTAGAGGATGTCATCGCAATAATTGAAACTGACCAGAAAGAAGAAAAAGAGGTAAAAATGCTCCAAAGGTGGCCGGTAAGAAAGATGAGACCTTACAGAGAGCAACTTGAAGCAGAAGAACCTCTAATTACCGGTCAAAGAGTAATAGACACCTTTTTCCCTATTGCCAAAGGAGGGACTGCCTGTATACCAGGTCCTTTTGGAAGTGGAAAAACTGTGATTCAGCATCAACTTGCAAAGTGGGCCGATGCCCAGGTTATAGTATTTGTGGGATGTGGTGAAAGAGGAAATGAGATGACTGATGTATTAAGGGAGTTTCCAAAATTAAAAGACCCAAAAACCGGAAAACCCTTAATGCAAAGAACAATACTTATCGCCAATACCTCCAACATGCCCGTTGCAGCAAGAGAAGCCTCAATTTACACAGGAATTACTCTTGCAGAGTACTACAGGGATATGGGGTATAATGTTGCCCTCATGGCTGACTCAACTTCTCGCTGGGCAGAGGCTCTACGTGAGATGTCGGGAAGACTTGAAGAGATGCCTGGTGAGGAAGGATATCCTGCTTATCTTCCCTCCCGTCTTGCAGAGTTCTATGAAAGAGCAGGAAGAGTGATAACCCTGGGTAAAGAAAAAAGAATAGCTTCTCTTTCTGCAATAGGAGCAGTATCTCCTCCAGGAGGAGACCTTTCAGAGCCTGTTACCCAGGCCACCTTACGTATAGTGAGGGTTTTCTGGGCTCTTGTAGCAGAGCTTGCCTATCAAAGACATTTTCCTGCTATACACTGGCTGAGAAGCTACTCTCTTTACCTTGATAACCTAAAAAATTATTTTACAAAAAATATAGCTTCGGACTGGATGAAGTTAAGAGAAAAAGCCATGGCTCTTCTGCAAAAAGAGGATGAACTCCAGGAAACAGTAAGACTTGTGGGACTTGATGTTTTATCTGCCCAGGACAGAATAGCAATGGAAACGGCTCGCTCTATAAGAGAGGATTTTCTGCAACAATTTGCTTTCCATGAGGTTGACACCTACTCTCCTCTAAAAAAGCAATATCTTCTCTTGAAAGTAATACTTGAGTACTATGACTTATGCCTTGAAGCTCTTCAAAAAGGAGCCTCGCTTGAAAGACTCATCAATCTTCCTATAAGAGAAGAAATAGCAAGGGCAAAATACATACCCAACCAGGAGGCAGAGGAAAAAATAGAGAACCTCCGCCAGAGGCTAAAAGAGGAAATAAGAAAAGAGACAGAGAAAAAAGAAGAACTTGTGGAATAAAATTAAAAGAGGTAGATAATGGGTAAAGAATATACAAGGGTAAAGGAGTTAACAGGGCCTCTTATGCTTGTTGAAAATGTAAAAGATGTTGCTTTTGAGGAACTTGTAGAAATAGAGCTTCCAGACGGACAAAAAAGAAGAGGAAGGGTTCTTGAGGTCACCTCTGATACTGCCCTTGTTCAGTTATTTGAGCGAGCAACAGAACTTGGAGTAAAAAATGTAAAAGTGAAGTTTTTGGGGAAAGGAATACAGCTTGGAGTATCAGAAGATATGGTTGGAAGAGTATTTGACGGATGGGGAAGACCAAGGGACGGAGGAGCTCAAATAATTCCGGAAAAAAGACTTGACATAGGTGGGAAGCCCATAAATCCTGATGCAAGGGCATATCCAGAGGAATTCATTCAGACAGGAATATCTGCTATTGATGGTCTTAATACCCTTTCAAGAGGTCAAAAACTCCCTATATTCTCAGGATCAGGACTTCCTCACACACAGGTTGCCGCTCAAATTGCAAGACAGGCCAAAGTCCTGGGAAAAGAAGAGGAGTTTGCCGTTGTTTTTGCTGCTATGGGTATAACCTTTGAAGAGGCAAATTTTTTTATACAGGATTTTGAAAGATCAGGAGCTATAGAAAGAGCAGTGCTTTTTTTAAACCTGGCTGATGACCCTGTAATAGAGAGAATAGCAACCCCGAGAATGGCTCTCACCTGTGCCGAATACCTTGCTTTTGAAAAAGAAATGCACATTCTTGTCATCCTGACAGATATGACAAATTACGCAGAGGCTCTGCGTGAGCTTTCAGCAGCAAGAAGAGAGGTTCCAGGAAGAAGAGGATACCCTGGATATCTTTACACTGACCTTGCAACAATTTATGAAAGAGCAGGAAGAATAAAAGGTAAAAAAGGTTCTATAACACTTGTTCCCATTTTAACCATGCCTGATGATGATAAAACTCATCCCATTCCTGACCTTACAGGATACATAACAGAAGGACAGATAATACTTCAAAGAGACCTTCATCAAAAAGGAATCTATCCTCCCATAAATGTTCTTCCTTCTCTTTCTCGTCTTATGAACCAGGCTGTGGGAGAAGGAAAGACAAGAGAGGACCACAGAGAGCTTTCCAACCAGCT
>DRTT01000106.1 GCA_011372105.1 Candidatus Aerophobota bacterium | reverse complement strand
ATCTTTTTCTAACCCCTGAAAAACTCCTTGTTGAAGCAGAAAAGTTAACAGAAAAGAAAATAATCCTTGTTATTTATCCGGAAAGTCATCTTCCTCAGGTAAATTTCAAAGAAAAATTTTCCATTTTCAAAGAAAAATTCACCTTAGATAAACCTTTGCTCAAACTGACACTTGATTATATAAGAAAGAAAAAAATTGACGATCCTTTAAATTTAACTCCTATTTATGTTTCGCCACCTATAATCCACAGACAGGAAGGCAACAAAAATGCCTCAGGAAAATGAAATTATTATTCGTCCAATGGAAGAAAAAGATATTCCCCAAGTTGAAAGTATTGAAAGAGCCTCTTTTCCCTCTCCCTGGACTTCGCGACTTTTTTACCTTGAGATAAAAAAGAAAAATTTTGCCTATTATCATATCCTTGAATTTAAAGGGAAGGTAGTAGGATATATAGGATACTGGAAGGTACATGATGAAGCTCACATTGTAACATTTGCCGTACATCCTCTTTACCGAAGAAAAGGATTTGGCAAGGCTCTCTTAAATTATGTCCTGGAGGAGGCAAAAAAAAGAGGAATAAAAAGAGCAACTCTGGAAGTAAGAGAAACAAACTATGCTGCCCAAAAACTTTACGAGAAGGTTGGATTTAAAAAAGTAGCTATAAGACCCGGATATTATCATGATACAGGAGAGAATGCTGTCATTTACTGGAAAAACTTTTAATGTTTTCTTTTCTCTCCTGCAAGAGTTGCGACAATTACTATTTTAACAAGATCGCCAGGAACAAAAGGCAGGCTTCCTATCATCAATAAATTGTAAAAATTGAAAGCTTCACCTTTCGCAAAAGAAAGCCACATGTAAAGTTGTAAAAGTCCAAAGCCATGAATAAGCAAAAAGTTGGCGACAAGAAGAAGTAAAAAAAGCTGCCAGAAACCTTTTCTCCCTCTATCATAAAAATGACCCACAAAAAGGGAGGCAGCTATAAATCCTAATATATAACCTCCCGTAGGTCCTGAAAGATAATCAATACCACCACCCCACCCTGAAAAAACAGGGATCCCGGCAACTCCCATAATTACATAAATAACTTGTGAGGCTCCTGCATACCCTCCTCCAAGAATAATTCCACCTAAAAGAACCACAAGAGTCTGAGCAGTAATAGGAACAGGGGTCCAGGGTAAGGGTATACGCACTTTTGAAGCAAGTGCTGTGGCAAAGGCTACAAACAAAGAAAGCAAAACTTTATTTAAAGCAAAAGTTTCACACCGCCATCTAACATAACTTTGTACCAAACTTTCCCACTTATTTTTTATTCTTACTACTGAAGAAAACATCTTTACTACCTGATTTTTAATTTTCCTTTTTTGGTTTTCTTACCTCTATTATCTTCTGGGCTATCTCGTCAGGAACTCTCTCATAATGAGAAAACCTCTGAGTAAACGTTCCTCTTCCCTGTGTAATGGAACGAAGAGTAGTGGAGTAATTGCGAAGTTCTGCAAGAGGGACATGGGCTTTAATTTTTTCTCTTCCTCCCAGAGGCTGAACCTCCAGTATCCTACCTCTGCGAGAACTTAAGTCTCCATTAACATCACCAAGACACTCGCTCGGCACTTCAACCTCAAGTTCCATAATTGGTTCCAGCAAAATTGGAGATGCTGCCTCCACAGCCTTCTTCAAACCCATTGATGCAGCAATCTGAAAAGCAATATCGGAGGAATCCACAGGATGATAGGAACCATCAAACAGAGTAACTTCCATATCCACCATAGGGTAGTTGGCAAGATTACCCTTCTTCATGGCCTCTCTTACACCTTTTTCCACAGAAGGAATAAACCTTGCAGGAACAACACCTCCTTTTATCTCGTCTTTAAACCTGAATCCCTCTCCCCTTGGTAAAGGTTTTATCCTGAGCCAGACATCCCCATACTGACCTCTACCACCGGTTTGCCTTTTGTACTTACCCTGAGCCTCAGCTTGCTTTGTAATTGTCTCTCTGTAGGGAATTTCAGGTTCCTCTGTGGCTACATCCACATTAAAATCTTTCTTTATTCTATTTATGACAAGCTCAAGATGAACCTCTCCCATACCTGAGAGAATAGTCTGACCTGATTCTCTATCTGTTTCCACCTTAAGAAGAGGATCCACCTTTGCAAGACGGGATAAAGCCTCGCTTAATCTCTGTTCATCTTTTTCGTCTTTTGGTTTTAAAGCAATAAAAGTATTTGCCTCAGAGGATTCAACTCTTGGTAAAACAAGCGGGTTTTGCCTCGTGCAAAACGTATCACCTGTCTGGGCACTTTTAAGTTTGGTTAAAGCACCTATATCTCCTGCAACAAGTTCAGGAACCTCTTCTCTTCTGTTCCCCCGCATAAGATAAATCTGACCAATTTTCTCATCCGCTCCTCTTGTCGCATTATATATGCTACTTCCAGAAGACAAAAGTCCGGAGAAGACTTTAACGAAGCTTACTTCACCAAGGTGAGGTTCAAAAAGGGTGAAAAATACCTGTGCACATAAACTTCCTTCAGAACCTACTTTAACCTCAACTTCCTTATCCTCCTTTCCTGGAGTAAATCCTTTAACAGACTTTCTCCATAAGGGAGAAGGGAAAAACTCGCATATAATATCTAAAATCATATCTATTCCAATATTATTCAAAGCAGAACCTGCAAGTAGAGGAATTACTTCCCTTCTGGCAATACCCTCTTTTAAACCCTCTTTTAGCTCTGAAGGACTGAGCTTTTCTTCTTCTAAATATTTTTCTGTAAGGGTATCATTTACCTCTGCAACAGCTTCCATGAGTTTTTCTCTCAACTCTTCCACCTCTCCTCTAATTTCCTCAGGAATTGTCACCTCCTCAACTTTCCCTTGATTGTAGACCTTCCCCTTCATCTCAACTACATCAACAACTCCCACAATTTTTCTGTCTTTGAAAATAGGCCAGCTTAAAACCACGGGTTTTAAATTCAGCTGTTTTTCCAATCTTTCAAGGGTACCCTTTAAATCAATTCCTTCGTCTTCAACCTTATTTAGAAAAACAAGAGAGGGGAGTTTCTCCTCTGTGATGTACCTTGAAACCTTCTGAGTTTCACTTCCTGAGAGAGTGTCAGAAGAGACAACTATAATTGCACCTTCTACAACTTTAAGGGTAAAACGGACCTTCTCTACCAGATCACCAAATCCTGGAGTATCTATAAGGTTTATCTTTTTATCTTTCCACATCACATAAGCAACAGAAGGGTTTATAGTAAAACCTCTTTCCTTTTCAAGCCAGTCATAGTCACAGACCGTGTTACCTTCTCTAACATTCCCGGGTTTTCCTATTACTCCTGTGTTATATAACACGGACTCTATTAAAGTAGTTTTTCCTGAGCCCTGCTGACCCGCAAGAACAAGGTTTCTTATATTTTCTGTGGAATAGGCCATTTTCATCTCCCTTTCTATTTTTATATAGTTCTCGCTTTATATCTTATTATTCTTTTACTATTTGGGGGTAATTCTAAGTAGTAAATTATCTCTTTTTCCCTTTTTTCATAACTTTCAGGTTCACTTTCAATTATTTTCCACCAGCCATAAAAGTGCTCCACTACCTTAATTTTAACAGGATTAGGACGCATGTTTGAAAATATAAGACGATACTCATATTCCCTTGCTATATCTTTATTGTATATATCTTTCTCCACGGGTGTAAGTTCAACTTCCTTATAAAAAGTCTGAACTCTGTAGCCAATTATTCCCTTTGCCGGGCCAAGGTAGATTGATGCTTCCCTACCTGGAGGAATTTGACCAAGCTCTCTCTCGCCAAGATAAACCTTCCTTCCCCCGGAGGTGGTTTTATAGAGGTAGAGTTTGCCCTCAGGAAAAAAAACACCAGAAGGATTTTTAAAGTGAAGCTCTTCTCTTACCTCATCACCGTATTTTTCTCCATCAAAAAAATACACCTTTTCTGTTGAAATCTTTGGAAAGGAAAAAAGAAAGAATGTTTTCACCTCATCCTGTGGAAGATTAACTTCTTTTGTGAGAAAATAAATAATCCTCTCGTTATCTTCTTCAACTTTCACATTACACTCAGGAGGAAAACCTGCCTGAGTTTGTTGAGTACTATCTTTTTCCATATTTTGGAAAAACTCAATCGGACTTAAAAAACCAAGTTCACAAAGAGCAAAGTCTCCTCCATCCCTGTTTTCTACTGTAAGAAAGCAGGTAAAGGAGAAGCTTTTCTCCTCAGAGTCTAAATTTATCTTATAATTTACACTCCAGCTTATACCCTTTGTAAGATAACTAACATCAAGGTAAGTTGTGTCTTCAATGGCAGAATTTACCTTCCAGACCAAAACAGAAGGAGGTACAATCTTCTGCTCCAGAACCTGACACCCTTCAATCTCAGGATAAACAGATTCCACAACAACTCCTTTACCCACAGGGCCAAATGTAACAAGATTTTCCCCTTTTGCTAAGGTGATCTCTTTCTTACATCTAACAAGAGAAAAATCTTTATCAACAAGTAAAACAGAGGTCTTTTCTGCTAAAGCGAAACTCTGGATGAAAAGCAGAGCTAATAAAATAAAAAAAATTCTCGTTTTAAAATTTACCATTTTATCACCATTGAGGCCCAGGTTAGTCCCCCTCCAAAGGAGGCAAGTAAGATCTTGTCACCCTTTTTTATTTTTCTCTCCTCCAGAGCCTGATCTAAAGCAACAGCTATAGAAGCGGCAGACATATTTCCGCATTCGTGTAAGTTCACATAAACTTTTTCCATCGGAAGATTAATCCTTTTTGCTACAGCCCGAATAATCCTTATATTAGCCTGGTGGGGGATAAAGAAGTCCACATCATCGTAAGTTAATCCTCCCATCTCAAGTGCTTTATCTACTGCTTCAATCATTACCTTGACTGCTCTTTTAAAAAGCTCATTTCCTCTCATTTTCATATAATGCTGACGATTCTTGACAGTTTCAATACTTGCTGGCATCCTTGATCCTCCTGCAGGAACTCCCACAAGTTCAGCTCCTCCTCCATCTGCACCAAGGTGAATTGAAACTATCCCCTCCTCCCCAGAGGAAGGACCAAGGATAGCAGCTCCTGCTCCATCAGCAAATATGACGCAGGTATTCCTGTCCTGCCAGTCAATGATTTTGGACAAAGTTTCACTTGCAACAACAAGAATCCTCTCATAAGTTCCATTGGCTATAAACTGACTTGCAATAGAAATTCCGTATAAGAATCCAGAGCAGGCTGCCTCAAGGTCAAAAGCAGGAACTCTTCTTGCTCCCAACCTGTCCTGGAGGATGCAGGCAGTTGCTGGAAAAAGCATATCCGGAGTGATAGTGGCAACAATAATCATATCAAGGTCTTCTGGCGAGAGATTTGCCTTTTCCAGAGCTTTTATAGATGCAAAATAAGCAAGGTCAGAGGCTGCTTCTTCTTTTTTTGCGATATGCCTTCTCTTAATTCCTGTCCTTGTGGAAATCCACTCATCAGAGGTATCAACCATTTTCTCAAGATCCTCATTGGTTATAACTTTCTCGGGTATATATGAGCCTGTGCTTATTATCTTAACTTTTCTGTTTTTCATTTTCCTGCCTTTTTTTTATTTCTTTCAGTGCATTTTCTATTAGTTTGTTAATACCCAGTTTGTGGAAGTTATAACTTGTTATTATTGCATTTTTTATAGCTTTACTGCAGGATGCTCCATGAGCAACCACACACACCCCATTCACTCCTAAAAGAGGAACTCCGCCATACTCAGCATAATCTAAAGTTTCTCTGATTTTTTTGAATAAATCCCCAGCAACAAAATGACCTACACCAGAGGAATTTTTCTTAATTTCCTTATCCAAAAGAGAAATCGTTGTTGCAGCAAATTCCTCTGCGAATTTAAGCAAGATATTCCCCACAAAACCATCACACACGACAACCTCTGCTTTTCCACTTGTCACATCTTTCCCTTCGATGTTTCCAATAAAATTCAGGGGAGATTTTTTAAGTATTTTAAAAGCTTCAACTACAACCTCGTTTCCCTTATTTTCCTCTGAACCTATATTTAAAAGAGCAACCTTTGGATTTTTTATTTTTAAAACCTTATGTGCATATATATTGCCTAACAATGCAAATTGAAAAAGATGAACAGGCTTACAATCAACATTGGCACCTACATCCGTTATAACTACCTTT
>DRTT01000140.1 GCA_011372105.1 Candidatus Aerophobota bacterium | reverse complement strand
TTTTCTTTGCTTTCTTCAAATTCAGAAAGACAGGAAAGTATTGGAATCAAGCAGCCACAGCAGGCATTTTCAACCTCAAGTTTTAAAAGGGGAAATTTTTCTTTTATTTTTTCAGAAGGAAGGAAAAAATTCATTTTTATTCCTTTAAGGTCATCTCCTTCCACTTTTATTTTATCAAGATTAATCTCCCCCAGTCCTTCTTCAAATCCAAATTTAATCATCTCAACATCCTCAGGATTAAATCCCATTATGCTGCTTGTTACAGCATCTGTTGCCACTATATCCTTCCCTGCTATAAGAAGAGGAAAATCCTTTCTCACAAGGGTGGCATCCACTATGTTTAAGGTGGGGCGAACTATTTTGTTAAGTTCCACCACTGCTCTTGCAAGGTTGCGATGAAATTTGGGTTTGTTTTCTCTTTTAAGAGTTCCTTTTAAATTCTTCATTGCAAGAGTAACCTTTGACATGAAGTGGGTCTTCATAACAGGAACATTTATAATAACATCTGATGTAAAGACAAGGTCTGTTACCATAAATTCTGGAGGAGTGTAAGGTGAGACATTTCTAAATTTTCTATAAGATAAGTCATCAAAGATAACCCACTTTACGCCACATTTTTCTGCTACCTTAGCTGTTCCTGTTTTGGTAAAACAATCCTTGAGGCGTGTTTCAGATTGATAATAGCTTGGTCCATCACCAACAACTATTTTCTCTGCCCCTTTTTCCTTGCAATATTTTATTAAAGCTTCCACAACTTCTGGATTTGTTATCTCGCCACTTTCAGGCAGACGAGGGTCAACCAGATTGGGTTTAATTAAAACACTTTTCCCTTTTAAATTTACGCCCCCTACCCTTTCAATAGCAAAAGATACCCCTCTGTAAATATCACCACCTTTTACTTTTATAACGCTTACGCAAGACACTTTGTTTTTCTTAAAATTTTCTTCTAAGCTCTTCAAAAAAGTTTTTTATTTTAGGATAATAGAATGTTTTTTACCACCATATCTCCTATTTCGTCTGTCTTTAAACCACTTCTTGGAGAGAGATCTTTTAATTTTCCTGTTGATAAAGTTTTAACTATGGCATCTTCCACAACTCTTGCTGCCTTCTCTTCTCCTATGTTTTCAAGAAGCATTTGCATGGCACATATTGCTGCCATAGGATTTATTACATTTTTCCCGGCATATTTAGGAGCAGAGCCATGAATTGGCTCAAACATGGATACACCCTCGGGGTTGATGTTGGCGCCTGCTGCAATACCCATTCCTCCCTGAATCATTGCTCCAAGATCTGTTATTATGTCTCCAAACATGTTGCAGGTGACAATCACATCAAACCACTCAGGGTTCTTAACCATCCACATACAGGTAGCATCAACAAAAGCAAAATCTTTCTCAATGCCAGGATATTCCTCACCTACTTCCTTAAAGGTCCTTCTCCAGAGGTCATGAGCATAGGTTAAAACATTTGCCTTATCACATAAGGTTACCTTCTTTTTCTTGTTTCTTTTCCTGGCATACTCAAAGGCATACCTTATACACCTTTCAACTCCCTTTCTTGTATTTATCATCTCCTGAATTGCAATCTCATCAGGTGTCCCCTTTTTAACAAATCCTCCCACTCCAAGATAAAGACCCTCTGTGTTTTCTCTCACCACCACAAAATCTATATCTTCCGGGCCTTTATCTTTAAGAGGGGTCCACACCCCGGGGTAAAGTTTGACGGGGCGAAGATTTATATACTGGTCAAGACCAAATCTTAATTTAAGAAGAATCCCTTTTTCAAGAATTCCTGGCTCAACTCTTGGGTCTCCAACAGCACCAAGAAATATAGCGTCCATTTTCTTTAGCTCTTCAAGAGCAGAGTCGGGGAGAGTCTCTCCTGTCTTAAGATATCTTTCTGCTCCAAAGTCATACTCCACAAGCTCAAATTTAAATCCCTCTTTTTCTGAGGCTGCTTTTAAAACTTTAATAGCCTCTCTTGTTACCTCAGGACCTATTCCGTCTCCTGGAATTACTGCTATTTTGTATTTTCTGTCCTGCAATTTAGCCTCCTTTGGTTTTAAACCAGGTTTTTATTTTTCAACTTTGAGAAATTTAAAGATTCAACCATTTTATCATAAGCAAATTCCATTAAATATTTTAAATTAACAACATCTTCTCTATTGTAGGCAAGTAAAAGTTCAAGCGCATCAGGGTCACCATCCATGTATCTGTTCCAGAGCTTCACCGCATCATAACCTGTAAGGTTTTGAACTTTTTTGCACCTTTTTATTCCCAGAGCTTTTTCTATTTTCTTAAGTCCTCCATAATACCCAAGTCTTTTAAGAAGACACCTCAGGTCAATATGGACCTGAGGAAATTCCAGACCGAAGGTTGCCTCAAGAAAAGGGAGGTCAAACTGGTTTCCATTGTAGGTTACTATAACAGAGTATTTTTTTATTGCTCTTGCAAAGTCTTGCATATTTTTTCCTTGAATAAAAAACTGAACTTTTTCTCCATCAAAAAGACCAACCACCGTTATATAATCATTTCCCCTGCCAAGACCGGTTGTCTCTATATCAAGGAAGGCTGTCCTTTTTTTAAACTCAGAATATACTCTCCATAGCTCTTTTTCTGGTAAAAGTTTCTTGAAAAAGTAAATGTTGCCCCTCAAAAGTGCCTCAAGGGAAAATCTTATAAAAAGGGAAAGTGTAAGGTGCATTTTTCTTGGAAGTTTTATTTTGTGATGGTTTTTTAAATAGTCTTCCCAGCATAAGATATTATTTTGCCAGAGCCATCTCTCTGTCTTCTCTCCTATTCCAGGAATATGTAAAAAAGTATTTTTTAGCATTCTTCTCTCTTAAAGCAAAATTTACATATTAATTCTATTTTATAACCCCCTAATGTCAAACGGCGCCAGCATGATAGTATTGTATGGAAATTGGTACATTGGTACTACTTGTCAACAATAAGGAAAATGGTAGTATAAAAAACAGAGTGTTTTTTGCAAAATTACCCTGTTTTAGTGTATAATAGTAATAGGTAAAGTTTTCCCGAAAATGGAGAGGAGCTTTTTAAGTATTACAAGAAAGTTCTCCTTTAGCCAAGTGTGAAAAGTTTGAAAGGGAAAAACATTGCAAGAAAAAGAAAGTGAAGTGACAGAATGGATAGAGGAACTTGAGAAAAGAAGAGAAGATTGCGATAAGAAAATAACCGAGCTTAACGGGGAAATCTCCAGGATGGAATGGAGAATAGCCCGGCTGCAGGAATTTCAAAAAAACATAGAAGCAGGTATTATCCAGGTTGACCACCCTGAATTGATGGTGGAAAAGACTCAGCTGGAGATGAAAAATCTTGCTCAGCTTAAGGGGGAGAAAAGAGAGATTAAAATTGAGGAAGTTACAGATAGAGAGTTTTGCAACGCTCTTATCAGTTATCTTCGTTCCTATCCTCAATCTGGCCAGGAAGTCTTGCTCTAAAATCCAGGAAGAGATACTTTTTTCTAAAATAAGGTTATGGGTGAGCTTATATACCCGGGAATTTGTAAGTGTTTCAGGGTTTACTGCAAATTTTAAAATGATTTTGCTATAATAAAAGTAGTGTAAACGATAAAATATTTTTTCGGGTTGTGAGCGGAGGCGAGGTCCTAACTTCACAGGTTGGTTCCCTTAGAGTTAGGAAAGCCAAGGGGAAAACCGGCCGCCCATAAAAGTGGGCGGCTTTTTATTTGATAAAAGATAGGTTTTCAAGAATATATAAACTGTTTTCCTCCACTCTTAGATTATAAATAAAAAGGGGGAGAGAATGGAAAAAGAAGACAGGGTGGAGAGGATGGTGGATGTTTACTGTGCTGGTATAGAGGACCCGCTGGAAATAGTGAGTCTGAAAGAGGACCTTTTTTACCCACTTGCTGCTCTCCCCGAAGTGGTGGAAAGTGTGCTTAAACAAAACGGAACCCACCGCCGTTTCATCCTCAAATACCTTACCAAACAAGAGCTAATAGAAATTGAGAAAAGCTGTACAGAAAATATTGTTTTAAGCAGAGCAGTGCTTGGTGCTTTATCTATTGCAGGTAGAGTTGATGTAGAACTCAGAAATACAATTAGAGAGAAAAAAATCCCCATCTTTTCCAATCCAGACCACTTGTCCCCCTGGATTAGATCTCGCCTCTTACAGGCAATTGCCGATGATATATGGCAGAATATTTTTGATGCTTTGCTGGATTATCCGCAAACAAAAAAGCTGAGAATCATCTTCTTTGGTGCTCTTTTTAAAGATAAGAAAAATGGAAAAATGCCTGAAAATTTTAAATTTGCTCATAGAGAAGAAAATAGCCGAAGCAGATAAAGATATCCTGAGAGCCTGCGAGTATTACGGCATGATTAAAAGCCATGTGAAGCATTGCTCCAGTTGTCGCAGGTTTCTGGAGAAAATCTCTGTTCGGTTGAGTTCAGAAGAAAATAAGAAAATATAAAGGCTTTCTTTATTTTTCTGCAAGGGAGATTACCTTGAAGGAGGTAAATAAAAAGTGGTGTTTTTTCTCAAAGATAGCAATTTTTGCAGGATGTCTTTTGTTCTTTCTTTCCCCCTGGATTTGCTGGTCCTCTCCTGATTCTCTGGGCATATTTTTAAATCCAACCACAGTTAAACTTATGATAGACGGTCCTCCTAAAAGGTATGTTGCTGAGAAAGTGGTAAAAGTAGCAGTAAGAAGTGGTATCTCTCACTGGGTTCTTCAGTGCCAGGCAACCTCTCTCAAGTTAAAGGGATCAAAAGAAGATGAAATTCCACCAGAGCGTCTTCTGATAGCTGTTACTTCCCCCGGTCAGAAAAAATTACCTTCAGAGGAAGATTTTACACGCCTTGATGAAGTGGTGGTGATAACCCAGGGAGGATATACTGGTCCCTCCCTTCAACCTGCAGCCCAACTCTGGTTTGCCCTGGAGAGCAGGTGGGAAGATAAGCCCGGTGAATATGAAGGGAAGGTTTTATTTACCTATATAGCAAATCCCTGAATTATGCATGTCATTCAGCAGGGTGTGGTTAAAGTGAAAAGATTATCCTTCTGGAGCTTAATTCATGAGAGAGATGGTGAGGAAAAATAAAAAATTGGCTTTAACTATCTTTGTAATAACTTTATTCTTATCAGGGTTATCTTTTTCCGGATTCTGTCAGGGAGAGTCTGTTGTTCAGCAGGGTCCTTCCATAGAGGTTATTGCTGATGTGAAACCCTGCATAAGAATGTCTCTTTCCACAGACAATATATACTTTTACGCAGGAAAAGGACCTGGAACATATGAGCCTGTGGTTAAGGAAAATCCTGATCAACCTGCAGAACCTGTAATTGTCACTGTTGGATGTAATGCTCGAGAGTGGAGTATTCAGTGTAAGGCAACTTCTTTAGAGGAAACCGATACCCGAAAGGGAAAAGAGAAGGGGGTTATTCCCGCTTCCCGGATTTTTGTTGTTTTTCCTTCTTATGAGAATGATAAAGATGCTGGAGGAGAAGAAAACGAGCTACCTCTTGATGCACCGGTAACCATTTTGCAGGGAGGACCGGGAGAGACAAGAGCAAAGCTAAAGTTTAAAATGAAAACTACCTGGTCTGATCGCGCTGGAAACTATAGCGGAAAGATAAGCTTTACCTGTATGATGAGACCTTGAAAGGTAAATGGTTGGTGAAGTTTGTATTATTGTCAGGGATAAGGTCCCAGAGCTATCCTGTTTTTAAGCAGGAATTTCAAAGATGAAAACTTTAGTAGCTATTTTAGTCTTTGTTCTTTTACATATTATTTTTCCTCCATCAACTTCCTGGGCGTCTATTTCCTTAAGTATATCTCCTTATCTTCTGGAATTTGAGGTTCCTGCAGGAGGAGTGAGAACCTTTACCCTCACCTTACACAATGAGGGAGACAAGAAGGCAGAAATCAAGGCATATTTGAGGAGCTTGCATTTATCTCTGAGTGGTGAGCCACAACCCGGAGAAAGTGAAGAAGGGGATTTTTCCTGTGCTTCCTGGATTTCTTTGAAGCCTTTAAAGTTTACTATTGAGCCTGAAAGCAAAAAGAAAATTACAGGTATTTTAAAAGTTCCCCGGGGACAGCGGGGCGGAAGATATGCTTGTATTCTTTTTGAGACAGATTCCACAAATGCGGAGGAGAGTGTGAGAATATCCACGCGTCTTGGAGTGGTGGTCATGGTGACAGTTCCCCGCACTGGTAGAAGGAAAGGAGAG
>DRTT01000019.1 GCA_011372105.1 Candidatus Aerophobota bacterium | reverse complement strand
TCGCAATTCCCACAACAGCTGGCACAGGAAGTGAGACAACGCCTTACTCTGTTTTCACCAATAAGAAAATTTTGAGAAAAGACGCTATAAATAGTCCTTACACTTTCCCAAAAGTAGCAATTGTAGACCCTGTCCTGACAAAATCTATGTCGCCTCAGCTTACGGCTGATACAGGTTTTGATGCTCTGGCTCATGCAATAGAGGCTTATATCTCTACTTCTGCAAATCCTCTTTCTGATACACTTTCTATGAAGGCTATAAGCCTTATAAGCAAATCTTTGGTAAGGACAACAAGAAATGGAGAGGATCTTGAAGCAAGGAGTAATATGGCTCTGGCAAGCAGTTTGGCGGGAATGGCTATTGCTCAGGCAGGTGTTGTGGCAGGGCATGGATTTGGTATGAGTATTGGAGGGATTCTGGATACATCTCATGGCAGAACGGTGGGTGTTCTTCTTCCTCATATTATGAGATGTAATCTATCAGAATCATCTACCAAAATTGCCCAACTTACCATATGTTTTGGGCTTACCTCTACTGGAAACGCATTTGATGATGCACAGAGAGTGATTGAGGCTGTGGAGAGGATAATGAAAGAGGTAAATTTTCCTCTCAGATTAAAAGATATAGGAGTTAAAAGGGAGGATATACCGAAAATAGCGCAGGATTGTATAGATCGTCCTGACATGACAAACAATCCCAGAAAATTTAACCTGGAAGAGGCTCAGGAATTTTTGGAGTCGATTTTATAGTTTAAAAATCTTTAAAAAAATTGCCGAATTTCAGGGAGAAAGATGATGCTACGAGCAAGGCTTGTTGCACCTGAAAAAATTTTGCTGGAGAAGGTAGATATACCGCAGGCAGGAGAAAAAGAGGTTTTAATTAAGGTAAAGGTATGTGGCATATGTGGCTCAGATATTCATTCCTATAAAGGAAAACACCCCTTTGTTCACCCTCCCATTGTTTTAGGTCATGAATTTTCAGGAACTGTTCACAGGGTGGGTGATGGTGTAAAAAATTTTTCACCGGGAGATAAAGTGACCGTTGAGCCTAATATTGTATGTGGCAAATGTTACAACTGCCTTCATGGAAGATACAATATATGTGCCAATTTAAAGGTGATAGGGTGTGTTGGTTATGATGGTGCCTTTTCGGAGTATATTGCAGTTCCTGAGGAAAAGGTGATAAAACTGCCCCATGAGGTATCCTTTGAAGAGGCAGCTCTTGCTGAGCCTACGGCAGTAGCTTTACATGCTGTTAGAAAAGCAGGGCAGAAAATAGGAGACAGAGTTGTCATTTTAGGAGCAGGAACAATAGGTCTTTTAACTTTGCAGGTTGCAAAATTAGCAGGAGCAAGAGAGGTTATTGTGACAGACCTTATTGATTTCAGGTTAGATAAGGCAAAGGATTTGGGAGCAAGTGAAATTATTAATCCGGCTTCTCAGAATGTGGTAAGTTTTATTCAAGAAAAGTATGGGAAGGATGGAATTGATCTTATTTACGATTGTGTTGGGATTGAGGAGACTATCTTTCAAGCTGTGGAGGTTGCAAGAAAGGGAACAAAAATTATGGTGGTGGGAGTGCCGGAGGGAAAATTAAAGGTTGACCTTTCCCTGGTTCAGGACAGGGAACTTGAAATAATAGGAAGCCTGATGTATACAAGGGATGACTTTACCCAAGCTTTAGACCTTATCCAGAAAAGAAAAATCGAGGTAAGCTCTCTTGTTACGCATTATTTCAAGCTGGAAGATATCCAGAAGGCATTTTCCCTTATTACAGAAAGAAAAGAAAAGGTTCTTAAAGTATTAATTAACCTTGCACCTTAAATTTTACCCCTGGTCAGTACCACCTTCCTGGCTTTATCCTTCCAGTATACCGGGATTACCTTTAGCGGAGACTTTTAAAGCAGGTTTACCTTTTTTATTGGTTTTCTTGACAAGAAGATAGAAGGGGGTTAAATTAATATCGATATCAAAAAAGATGCCCTTTATAAAAAAGTAAAATAACAAAAGTAAATAATACCGATATCATTGAATTAAAAATAAGGTGTGAATATGGAAGATTATCAGGAATATAAAATCAAGAGGGAAAGAATATTAAATTATCTTGAAAACAAGCATTTTGAAGGCATCTTATTGGGTAAATATTATAATTTTGCCTGGGCAACATGCGGTGCAGATAACAGGGTAGTCAAGGGAAGTGAAGACGGTAGCGCCTGTATTTTATTCACCCCTTATGATACCTACCTTATAGCCTCCAATATTGAGATGCCCCGTTTGGAAAAGGAAGAGATTATCAATTCAGGAGTGAAAAAGGTCTCCTACCCCTGGTATCAACAGGACATTGCAGGATTGGTTAAAAGACTTGGAGTTAACCCTGAAAAGGTTAAAACAGATACCCCTTTGCCCGGATTTGAGCTTTTACCTTGTGATTTTAACAGTTTGCGTTACCAGTTTACCCCACAGGAAATTGAGCGATACAAAAGGTTGGGTGAGAATACAACAAAGATTGTGGAGGAGGTATGCCGGAAAATTTCACCTGGAAAAAGGGAGCTTGAGGTAGCCAGTATGGTGGAGGCAGAGCTTTTATCCTCAGGAATAAGCCCTTCTGTTCTTCTGGTAGGTTCAGATGAGAGGGTTTTAAATTATCGCCATCCACTGCCAAAGGAAAAAAGAATAGAAAAGTATGTTATGATTGTTGTTTGTGCCAGAAAAAAAGGTCAGGTGGTAAATCTTACAAGATGCATTTATTTTGGGAAAGTACCCGGATGGCTGGAGGAAAGATTTAAAGCTGCTTTTTTTGTTGATGCCACAATGATTGTAAATTCAAGACCCGGTAAGACTCTGGAGGACGTGCTCAATAAGGGAATAAAAGCTTACCAGGAGACAGGTTACCCTGAGGAATGGAAGGCACATCACCAGGGTGGTATAACAGGCTATAGAGAAAGAGAGTGTCTTGCCATGCCAGGATGCAGGGAGGTTATTTTAAAGAGTATGCCACTTGCCTGGAACCCCTCTATAAAGGGGGCAAAAAGTGAGGATACCATAATTGTTGGAGAGAAAGGCTTTTCCTATGTGACTTTTCCCACTTCTGATTGGCCAAAGGCTATTGTGGAGGTGGAGGAAGAAAAAATTGAGAGAGCAGATCTTTTGAGATGTTGAGTGTGGATAGAGGAAAAAGTGAGGTAACATATTTTTGCCAGACCTCCTGAATGAAAAGTTAGTAGAAAAATCCTGGAGGGGTTGGAAGATTGAGGGTTGTGGATAGGTTATTGATAAATTTCCAATCTCAATTTGGGAATAACAAGAGCACTTTTTATTTTAAAGCTCCAGGAAGAGTAAATCTTATTGGTGAACATACAGACTACAATGATGGCTTTGTTTTGCCTTTTGGAATTAACCGTCATATTCACTTTTTGGTCAGGAAAAGAGAGGATAGAATCTGCCGGATTTGTTCCTTGAATTTTAACGAATTGAGGGAATTTAAAATTGATGATATATCAGAAAAAAAGAAAGAAGGAGGATGGAGCGATTATATCAAAGGAGTGGTGGGGGAGTTTGAAAAAAAAGGCTTAAAAATCGCAGGCTTTGAAGGTATAATTTATGGTGATATTCCTACAGGAGCTGGCCTTGCAAGCTCTGCAGCCCTTGAGATGGCTGTGGCCTGTGGTCTTGCAAGGATAAATAATCTTGAGATACCAGAAATTGAGCTTATAAGGCTTTGCCAGAGAGCAGAAAATGAGTTTGTTGGGGCAAATTGTGGAATTATGGATCAGTATGTCTGCTTTTATGCAAAAAAAGGTAAAGCTTTATTCCTTGATACCCGCACTTTAAGTCATCAATTTATTAGCCTTCCCTTTAAAGAAATTGGGGTTTTGGTGATAGATACAAAAGTTAAGCATCTTTTAGCATCAAGTGAGTACAACAAAAGAAGGAAAGAATGTGAGGAAAGTGTGAAGCTTTTAAAAGGTTATATACATAATCTTTCCTCCCTTCGTGATTTAACCATAAAGCTTTTTAGAAAATATGAAAAATTCCTTCCCCAGCTTTTAAGAAAAAGGGTAAGACATGTTCTGGAGGAAAATGCAAGAGTTGAAGAAATGGTTGAGGCTCTAAAAAGGAAAGATGTAAAAAAGATAGGAGAGCTTTTATTTTCTTCCCATTATAGTTTAAAAGACCTGTATGAGGTAACTTCTCCAGAAACTGATTTTCTTGTGGAGATAGCAAAAAGAGAGGGGATTATAGGGGCAAGGATGACAGGAGGTGGCTTTGGTGGGGCTACCATACATCTTTTGTTTAAGGAAGATATGCCTTATTATCGAAAGGTTGTAAAAAAAGAATTTTCTGGTAAATTTGGAAAAGCTCCCGGTATATTTGAAGTGAGGACAAGTCAGGGAGCAAGGAATCAAAGAGGTTCCATTCTAAGCTAAGTTAATTTTAGGAAAAAGGAGAGCCGGTAAATGAGCAAAGTTCTTGTTACAGGTGGGGCAGGTTTTATAGGTTCTCACGTGGTGGATGGGTATCTGAGAGAAGGCTGGGAAGTGATAGTTGTGGACAATCTTTCTACAGGAAAAAAAGAGCAGATCAATCCTCGAGCAAAATTCTATAACCTGAGCATTACAGACAGAAAGATGGAGGAAATTTTTAAAAAAGAAAAGGTTGATCTTGTTAATCATCATGCTGCTCAGATAAATGTGAGAGCTTCGGTAGAAGACCCTCTTTTTGATGCAGAACAGAACATTTTGGGAAGTCTTAATCTTTTGCAAAACTGTGTAAAATTTGGAGTGAAAAATTTTATATTTATAAGTTCAGGTGGTGCAATATATGGAGAGCCCTCAGAACTTCCTGTTAAAGAAATATCTCCTAAGTTTCCCCTTTCACCTTACGGAATCAGTAAGTTTGTGGTAGAGCTTTATCTTTATTTTTACAAAAAAGTCTTCGGCCTTAATTATGTCTGTTTAAGGTATGCCAATATTTATGGACCAAGACAGGACCCTTTCGGGGAGGCGGGAGTGGTGGCTATTTTTTCCAGGAAAATGCTGGAGGGAAAGGTTCCCACTATCTTTGGAGATGGAAAACAAACAAGAGATTATGTTTTTGTTGCAGATGTTGTTGAGGCAAATCTTCTTGCAACCTCCAGACTGGAGGAATTAAATCAGAGAGATGTTTTTTCTGTTGATGATCTTGCTTACAATATAGGTGCAGGGAAGGAGGTTTCTGTAAATAGCCTGTATCAGAAGTTAGCCCATCTTACAGGTTTTAAAAAAGCTCCTTCTTTCTCTCAGCCAAGAGAAGGAGAGGTTAAAAGGATTTGTCTTGATTTTTCCAAGACAGAAAAAGAGCTTGGCTGGAGGCCAAAAATTTCCCTTGAAGAGGGTTTAAAAAAGACAGTGGAATGGATGAATAAAAAGTCTTCTCTTTAGTGGATACAAAAGATGATTTTCCAAAATTTTCTTTCAAATTTAACAACATGGGTTTTTGTTCACGGGATAAAAGTTGGGGCTATTCTGATAGGTGCTTTTGTGGTCTGTCGTATGGTTAAAGTTTTTATTTCAAAATATCTAAGAGCCTCTCTTGAGAGGGGACTTAAGTTTAAAGAAGTTAAAATAGAAGTGGAGGAAAAAAGGCTCAAGACCCTTCAAGATGTCTCCTATTCAATTTTCAAGACTGTAATATGGCTGATTGCCGTTGTAACCATTTTGCCTGAGGTTGGAGTGAATATTGGACCGTTCCTTGCAAGTATCGGAGTAGTGGGTCTTGCTTTGGGTCTTGGTGCTCGGAGTTTAATTCAGGATTATTTATCGGGAATTTTTATACTTCTTGAAGACCAGTATCGAGTGGGAGAAGAGATTGAGATAGCAGGCAGGAAAGGAAAGGTTAAAGATTTTAATTTAAGAAGAACAGTGATAGAAGATGCAGAGGGGACTCTTCACTACATTCCAAACAGCCAGATAAGAACTGCCTCCAACTTTTCAAGAAAGTAAACTTTAATCCTCTCCTTTTGGCTTGCGTGAAGTTTTTACCGAAAAATTTTCACGCAAGGCAACAAAGTCCTTACAGATGTCAAGGAGATTTTCTTTAAACCAGAAATTTCAAACTGTTAGCTAAATTTTAAAAGTGCACTAAATTTAGATCGGAATTTTTAACATGGTAGACATCGGTAAGGATATCTTTATACCAAATTCTAATCTCTGCTACACCTTCTTTTTCATCAGGATAAATGCGAAGTT